>JBAXPJ010000145.1:0-4916 GCA_037132335.1 Sediminibacterium sp.
CCTACAATAATAATTAGGGGTAAATTTAGGCATTAGGGGTATTTTTTTCGCTGTAAAATTGGGCTTAATTAAACTAGGCGATGATAACAATTATAAAGTTCTAAATATAGTGATAAATCTAATTACTATATTGTAGGTATGGTTCTAACAATTAGACTTTATTAATTGTTTAATCTTAAAAAGTACCTAATTAATACTTTTCTTTCTTGACTAAAATAGCCACCAATGAAAAAGCAATTTTTTTTCCTACTATTTCTTTTATCTATCAATGTTTTACGTGCCGAAGATGGTTATCGATTATGGCTTAGATACGATAAAATTACAGACGCAGGTTTGCGTGCTACTTATATAAATAGTTGTAAGAACTTGGTATTGGAAGCCAAATCTCCTATGCTTATTGCCGCAAAAACTGAATTATTAGAAGGATTATCTGGCCTACTTAATACCAAAATCAATTTAATTAGTTCGGTTCAAAACAATACATTACTAGTTGGAACGCCTACAAGTTCAAGGCAAATAGCAGACCTCAATTTGAGTGAGTTAGCCGGTTTAGGCAAAGAGGGTTTTGTTATTAAAACAAAAATGGTTGCCGGAAACACATGTATTATAATAGCCGCCAATACCGATCTTGGCGTTTTATACGGCAGCTTTCGATTGCTACAATTGTTACAAACCCATCAGCCAATTAGTCAATTGAATATTGCATCTGCACCCAAAATTCAGGTACGCATTTTAAACCATTGGGACAATATGAATAGAACTGTAGAACGAGGTTATGCAGGATATTCTTTGTGGAGATGGCATTATTTACCCGATTTATTAGACCAACGTTATACCGATTATGCTAGGGCAAATGCTTCTATAGGTATTAATGGAACCGTTATTAGCAATGTAAATGCCAATGCACAAATGCTTACAAAAGACTATTTAATTAAGGTAGCAGCATTGGCCAATGTGTTCAGGCCTTATGGTATTAAAGTTTATTTATCGGCCAAGTTTAGTGCCCCAATAGAAATAGGAAAATTAAAAACCGCCGATCCATTTGATGCACAAGTAAAAGACTGGTGGAAGAAAAAAGTGGATGAAATTTATAGTTATATCCCTGATTTTGGTGGGTTCTTGGTTAAAGCAAATTCAGAAGGACAACCTGGTCCGCAAAACTACCAACGTACGCATGCAGATGGTGCCAATCTTTTGGCCGATGCACTTGCGCCCCATGGTGGAATTGTTATGTGGCGTGCATTTGTGTACAGCAATGAAACGCCTACCGACCGCACCAAACAAGCTTATAATGAATTCAAACCCTTTGATGGACTATTCAAAAGCAATGTTATTGTGCAAGTAAAAAATGGCCCATTAGATTTTCAACCAAGAGAGCCATTTCATCCTTTATTTGGCGCCATGCCCAAAACACCATTAATGATGGAGTTTCAGCTCACTCAAGAATATTTGGGTCAAGCCACCCAACTTGTTTATGAAGCGCCTTTAATGAAAGAAGTATTAGACGCCGATACCTATAGTAATGGCAGCGGATCAACAGTTGCAAAAATTATTGACGGATCAATTGACCATCCGCAAATTACAGGGATTGCTGGTGTAAGTAATATTGGAGATGATAGAAATTGGTGCGGCCATCCTTTTGCACAAGCCAATTGGTTTGCATTTGGAAAACTTGCTTGGAACCACCAATTAAGCGCCGCAACTATTGCTGATGAATGGATTAAAATGACCTATACCAATGATGCAGCATTTGTTGCTACTACAAAAAAAATGATGCTAGATTCTAGAGAAATAATGGTGCATTATATGACGCCTTTGGGCTTGCACCATATTATGGGAGATGGCCACCACTATGGTCCTTCGCCTTGGTCGGATAAATTAGGAAGGGCAGACTGGAACCCTGTGTATTATCATAGAGCAGACTCGGTTGGGCTCGGTTTTAATAGAACAAAAACAGGTAGTAATGCTTTAGAACAATATGCGCCTGAGGTTCAAAAAATCTATGCAGATCAAGCAACTTGTCCGGATAATTATTTGTTGTGGTTCCACCATATTAGTTGGAATTATACCATGAAATCTGGTAATAGTTTATGGGATGAATTGTGTTTGCAATATAATTCGGGCGTAACAGGTGTTAGAACCTTACAACAAAGCTGGAACCAAGTTGCTGGAAAGATTGATAGCGAAAGATTCAACCAAGTAAAAATGCTATTAGGCATACAAGAAAAAGAAGCAGTTTGGTGGAGAAATGCTTGTTTATCTTATTTTAAAACCTTTTCAAAACAGCCCATACCAGCTAAGTACGAGCAGCCCGATCATAATTTAGACTACTATAAAACTTTGCGCTTTCAGTTTGTTCCTGGAAGTGGCGGCAATAATTAATTAGGATGAAAAATAGTTGTGCCAATAACTAGTTTTTCAATTTGTTTACGGTTGGTTAACTCTGGTCTTTTACCACCTTCTGCAAACATTGTTGCTTGGTCTTGGTAGTGGCTGTTAAAAAAGAATCCAGACTGTCCGGTAGGATTCACACTCATGGCTGCAGCAGGATTGCCAAAATCAATAATGCGTCTTAAAGCTGGGCCATACACTACTTTGTATAATCCACTCGAATCTAAATTGAAGTCGAGATTGTTGATGGTTTCTCTGCCGCCATTGATGGGCATTGGGCCAACATTAAACCATTTACCTACCAATGGCAATATTCCTAATGGATGTTTGTGTTCAATAGAATGTACTTTTTTCCATTGCCAATTGGCCGAATTATTACCCAATTGTTTACTAATTCTATCGGTTGCATCATTGAGTGCCTTGGTAAAAATAGCTGCCCTAGTTTCTACTTCGGGGGTATGAATATCATCCCACCATTTCGACTGATTGTTTTGAAAAAAACTAGCGGTATTTCTTTTTAAGCTCGCTTGATTTTCAAAAGACTGAAAACTTTCTTTACCCAATTCGTCTTCGAGCGCGTATTGATAAATTAAATGAATAAATTGATAGTAGATTGTTGGTTCAATATTTTCTAAACCATGGCTTCCATTCCACTGACTTAAAATAGTAAGACTATTTTTTGCACTAGGTGTTAACTTATTTGATTCAATAATAGGTAAAATTGCTTTTAATAAACTTGTATAAGAACTTGTTTGTACATCATTGATAACATTTCTAACGGAAGCTTCTGTCCAATCTTTTTTGTCAGTAAAAATTAATTCTTCAATTCTTTGCGCACGATTGGCTGGCACATAATAACCAGCTACCAAACCTGTGCCCATATCTTGTGGTTGGTTATTAGCAGTATACAATACGCCGCGTGCTGGATTTAAAATTTGTGGATTTTGTTTAAAATCTAACCAACCAATTGGATCGTCTAATCCGGTAGATCCATCTAATATTAGTGCAGGGTTAACGTGTGCCGGACGAATAGGTAATTTACCTGCTGCCCACCAGGCAATGTTTCCAGCGGTATCGGCCCACATAAAGTTTAATCCTGGAGCGGTCAGTGGCGCAACAGCTGCAGCTGCTTCTGTTACATTTTTTGCATGACTTAAATTGTAAAATACTTGTAAATGTTGTGATGGAAATTGGTGGTATACCCACCACAATGCTATAGGGTCGGGCATGTTTTTTACTGCATCAAAAGCACCATTCATAATATAACCATGTTTTGATTTTTTTACTAAAAACTCAATGCTTGGTTTAGATTTTATTTGGATGGTTTCTTTGCGAATTAATAAATCTTCCCAATGGTCTTTATACCAAACTTGGTTGGCATTTGCGGGATTAGTTTTTTCTTTAAAAAAATCGGCATCGTCATTTTCAAACATGGTTAAACCCCATCCGCCAATATCTGAATGACCGAGTGCAGGAACCAGTGTGCCCGCTAAAAAGTTGCCATAAATTTTAAAGCCCGGACATTCTAATTGCGCTTCGTACCAAACAGATGGTTGCGAAAAAGCAATATGCGTATCGTTCGATAAAATAGGTTTGCCAGATTGGGTTTTAGATCCTGCAATGACCCATCCATTAGAACCTAAAAATGGCGGGTACAATAAATTATTTTGTAGTGCAGTTACTTCATTGGCCATGGTATTTAAACAGCTTGCCGCTTTTTGCATGGCTAATTTTTCGCCTGCTTGCACCGGAATTAATTGTGTAGAATCTGGCCAGTTTTTAAGCACATCATTAAAATAATCCATCCCATATTTACTGGCTATTTGAGTGGCAATGGCTTCGGATCGAAAGGCGCCTACAAATGTATAGCCCATATATCCTGTAATAATTTCCATATCCTCTAAAGTAAATTCGGTTTTAGGGATACCTGCTAGCGTAAATTCAATTGGCGTTTTTCCTACTTTAATATATTGGTTGATGCCTTTTAAATAGGCTTTTGCGGCTTTCACAAAAGGCGAGTTAGGATCTTTATAAACTGTGGCGATGGTTGTTTTTGCTTGTTCGCGAAAACTAAGCATTCTAAAAAATTGATCACTCTGTAATGCTTTCTCTCCAAATACTTCAGAGAGTCGGCCGTCTGCTAATCGGCGCAAGACTTCCATTTGAAACAAACGGTCTTGTGCATGTATGTATCCAAATGCATAAAAAAGGTCTTCTTCATTTTGTGCATACAAATGCGGTATGGCATAGTTGTCATACAAAACAGACACTTCGGCTTTTAAACCGGGTAAATTTAAATTTGCACTGTAATTTGGCTGTAATGAATTCAGGTAAAAATACCCAGCAGATACAAGTAATAACACTACTATCAATAAGGCTAGTACTATGCGTTTGAACGTTTTCATACAATTGGCTTAAATCAACAACAAGGTAGAAAATAGTTATTGATTTAAGCCAATTTTTGTTGTGCTAATGCTTTATTTATCTATTGAATACACCAATACTTGAAAAGATCCTGGAATCAT
>JBAXPJ010000146.1:0-4913 GCA_037132335.1 Sediminibacterium sp.
ACCATAAAGGCGCTGTAAAAACCTAAACCAAAATGTCCAATAATGCTAGCGTCTTTGTATTTAGTAACAAACTCTTCTGCACCACTGAAGGCCACTTGGTTAATGTATTTATCTACTTCTTCAGATGACATACCAATACCATTGTCCATAATGGTCAATGTTTTTTCTTTGGCATCTAAAATTACATCTACTCTAAGGTTACCAATATCGCCTTTCACTTCGCCTTTAGAGCTTAATGTTTTTAGTTTTTGGGAAGCATCTACAGCGTTACTTACTAACTCACGTAAAAATATTTCGTGGTCGCTGTAAAGGAACTTTTTAATGATAGGAAAGATGTTCTCTGTCTGAACTCTAATTTGACCTTTTTGCATAGTTCTGTTGTTTAGCTCTATACTAGCAAACAGGGTACCAAAGCCCAAATACTGCCAAGCTGTCAAGCAATAAGCCGAATGAGGCTAGTTTTTGAGCCAGGCTGCGCCAGTACAGCGCTTCCCCCTAAACAAAATGTCACTTGTGTCTCTAATTAAAATCTGTTTTTCTGAATTGTAAACTGAATAAATTCCAGTTATATCTCCATTATTTTTGGGTATTGAAATGCCAGCAAAATCGGCATATCCGCTAGTTCTAAGATAAATTGTTCCGCCAGCACAAAATTTTAAACTTCTGCTAGCGCCAATTTTATTTTTTTTATCGGCAAAGCTTAAACTAGTATCTGCAGCAGAAAATTCAACATTGGATATTTTAATAAGTCGACCTTGTAAGCTATCCCCTAAATTTTTATAAGATACCATTAAAGGTAGGACGCTGCTATTATCTTTTACCACATTTATAAATTTAGAAAATAAGGTAGCTGGAATTCCAGTTGTCAATAATTGTCCGGAACTAGTATCAACTGCGGCAACCACTTGAACCATCCTTCTGTAATCAGTTAAAAATAAATTCTGCAAATGCAATCTTATAGTTGCTCCAACAGGATAAGTTTGGTATAAAGAACTGCCGTCTAAACTAATTATGATGCCGCCCGATGTATCTTGAATACTGATTGACTTATACAAATTATCATGTTCGTCATTAGCCACAATAGTTGCCTCCAGCGTTATTGATTTAGCAATGGATTCAACTGCACCCATTGTATGCATTTTTCTAAAAGCCCTAATGCTAATTAATGTATCGGTACTATTGCCATTTACAGGCTGCGCATAAGCCGATTGCTTTAAGCAGGCTAAAGAAAAAAATAATAAAATAAAAGCCAATAAAGCAATAAAAAGAGTGAGGGGGAATTTTATGTTCATAAAAATTATTGAATTTGTAATTGAATTCCAACAGCATATGTAACGCCTTGATCATATAAATATTTAAGAGGGAATTTATTAGGGTTTAAATTAAAATAATCAAATCGAGCTTGTTCAAATACCAAAACTGGAATAAGCGTGTTCAAGATATTTTTTATACTAAAATTGCAATAGATGGGAAATTTCGTTTTTCCATATTTTATTTCGAAAGATTTAGATATGGCCGCATTTAATACAAATTGATTAGGTAAATAAGTAACATCATGTATGCTTGTATATAGGGGTTGGGTAGCTATTGGATCTAGTACCAAAGCAGAGCGCCTATAATAATCATAGCTTATTGCTCTTTTGGCTGCATACACTCCAGTGAGTATAATGCGAGAAGAATAAGTAGGTTGCATTTGAACTGATATAGCCTCTGAAATTTCAGGGCTTGTTGAAGCAGGTAAATATTTCAAACGTAATAATCCTGATTCTACTTTATACATATCATTAGCTAATAAAATATCGTATAATGGGTTATTTGAAATAAAATAATGCCCAACGTTAAGTGACATTTCAAGCTGAATGATATTAAACAAAACCGTCTCGATAGAAGATTCTAATCCTTGGTAAATACTTTCTTTTTGTCCTGTTATTCCATATACAAAGGAATTATACTTATCATGATAAAAGAATTTTTTTTCAGCATCATTCTTGACTTTTTGAAAATAAGCACTTAACATGATTTTAGTATCAACGCCTCTAAAATATACAGTTAAGTCAATGCCATTTTTTACTAGAGGAAGTAGAAAAGGTGTTTGAAAAGCGTGTAAAGATGGATCTAAAAAAACCGCAGACGAATTAGGGGCAAATTGCTGATTAAAAAAAATAGACCTTGCATAAAATCGGCCAGAAAATTTATATAAAACTTGTCCCTTAATCCCCAAAGAAGGAAAAGAAAAAATGGAAGATGTTCCAAGCGAATTGGCCGCAAAAAGTCCATTTTGATTAAATCCTTTTCTTTGGAAAAAATCATTGGCATAATTCAAACCACTTGAAAACTCCCATCTTGGACTGGTTTTTTTAAGCTGAAGCCAGCCCATTGTATGCAATGATTCTAAACGAAAATCAGGTCCCCAGCGCTCGCCTTCTTTAATTTTTTGATCGGGATTTTTTAAATTATTTTGAAAACTATTGACTAGCGCATCGTCTATTACCCAACCATTATAGTTGTAATAAAACTGACCCCCCAATAAATTTTCTACAACATTGTAATAATGAATTTGATCTTTAGCGGCCTGTAGCCCAGTATTTGCAGTCCAATAATTATTAATTTGAAATGAATACATTACTGACCCACGAGCCAATAGTATATTAGATCTATTTTCATTGATAATATAAAAAGATCTTTTAGAAACAGAAGCCTTGTTTATTTTCTGAATACGATCAAAGTTTATCTGCAAGGCTTGCGGATTGGATTCAAACCATTTTGTTAATTGCCTACTAATATTACTATCCTTACTGTAACTTGGTAGGTAACGATAATAATCAGGTCTAGGGTCTGCAGCAGATGTCCAATCTAATTGTGAAGAACTTTGTTCTCCAAAAGCTAAACCTAAATTCATTTGAAACAAAGCTTTATCCTGCCAACTCTTTTCATATCTGAAAGACAATACAGGCAGATTGTTTTGTTTATGATTGGGGAAATAGGCTTGGCCTTCTAACCATCCCCAACTAGGATTATAATTCCTCAAGTGTGATAATGTATAAGCTTCCAAAACTGAAGGGGACTGCTTGCCTTGATTTGCTTGATTCCACCATAGTGTAAATCCTAAGGAATGATTATTTTTAAATAATTTGTCGATACTAAAAGAAGCCCCCCTTATCTCCTTAAACCCATTTGGCAAGTACCCTTTAGGTGTATTTTGAAAAACTAAAAAAGCAGCTATACTTAAATTATTATGCATTTTCCCAGTACTGTATTGTACATGAGCCTCATTGATATAAGATGCATTGGAAAATCCAGTATGTGCTGCCCATCCCCTTTTAAATAAATTAGCTGAACTGCTTAAATAACTTGTTCGATAATTTTGACTATACCCTTCATTAGAATATTCAAGGTTTTCATCTGTTTGTTTGGAATGAAATATTTTGAACATGCCCGTATATGAAAAAGAGGCATTCCATCCATTTAGATTTGAATCCCAGTTAATTCCATTAATAATTGTACTGCTATTATAAGGCTGCCCTCTTGGTATCCAATTAAATACAAAGCCATTGAATTGAGAAAGACTACTAATAACATTTCTATTAGCTTTCAATAAAGTGGGTACCCAATTATAGGTTCTTTCATTTTCATCATAAACCCATTGCTTATTTAATTCATCTTCAGTTTGTGAATAAGCACTAGTAGCCTCTAAAAATAAAAATAGAAATATAAGTACCACACGAATAAGTCTCATTAGTCATTATTGAAAGCACAATTTGTGATTTATATCAATACTAATTATTTCGGTAAATACGCAAATTCTGAATTGAACTTTTATATATACTTACTAAATAAAATGATGACAATTCTATGAAAAAATATTTTTTAATTATTTTGATACTAAATTCCCTTCAGCTACACGCACAAAATATAATTATAGGATTTTATAACTGTGAAAACTTTTACGATACGACTAATCAAATAAAAGTAATAGATGAAGACTTCTTACCTACCAGCCAGAAAAAATATACAAGCAAAGTATTTGATATAAAATCTAGACATCTTGCAAATGTTATTTATAATCTTGGGAGAATTGATAATAGCAATGGAATTGCAATGATGGGTGTAGCGGAAATAGAGAACAAAGACGTTTTAGAAAAATTAATTGGAGAACCTATCTTACAAAAATACCATTTAAAATATCTGCACTTCGATTCACGAGACCAACGAGGAGTTGATGTTGCACTTATTTATAATCCTTCTTTTTTTATACCTTATCAGTACAAGCCATATTCCTTAACCGATGCCACACATTTTAATGATTATGCTACAAGAGATATCTTATATGTTAAAGGCAGACTGGAGAATCAATGGGTCCATATACTAGTAAATCATTGGCCAAGTAGAAGAGGTGGCGCTTTTCTTTCGAATAGTAAAAGAATTTGGGCTTCCACAGTTTGTAAAAAAATAATGGATAGTGTTTCTTTAATTGATCCTGGAGCGAAATTTATAGTCATGGGAGACTTTAATGACAACCCCAATAATAGTAGTATAAAAAAGCTTGGACTGTCAAATCCCTTTCTTCCCCTATTTAATAAAGGATATGGAAGTATTGCATTTAGAGACAGCTGGAGCCTATTCGACCAAATCTTATTAAGTAGGCATTGGACTGAAGGCAATAACAACCTAATCAATTATAAACCAATCATTTACACCATCCCCGACATGATCGAAACCCAGGGTAAATACCAGGGCTACCCCAAAAGAACCTATGATGGAGACCGGTTTAGGGGTGGTTATAGTGATCATTTCCCGGTGGCCCTTATTTTTAAGCCAATTTTGAGCGGAAATACACTGAAATAGCCTACCTTCGCCGTCCCAAATCTGTTTTGGCAGATTCATCCCGCCTAGCGAGATGTCCACTGGGAAAA
>JBAXPJ010000147.1:0-4878 GCA_037132335.1 Sediminibacterium sp.
ATATAATCATGCCCAATAATTGGGATAGGGCTTCTTTGGGTAAGTTCTTTAAGCCCTTTTAAATCTGTATTATTTAAGGGGTCCTCTAAATAGTGTAAGTTTATTCCATTTTTTTCGTACGCTTCAATTCTATCGAGTGCAGTTTGCCAATCCCAAGCTTCATTAGCATCAGCAGTTATTTGAACCTCAGAACCAACAAAAGATTGTATTAATTTTAGGCGCTTAATATCTGTATTTACATCGTCTGCACCAATCTTTACTTTTATAATTTTAAAGCCCTCATCAATAAACTTCTTGGTTAAGTCTAATGCTTCTTGATCTTGTGAAGGAAAATCTAAGATACTACCGTAAGCAAGGGCTTCATTTTTTTGTGCATTAGGGTTCAACAATTTATAAAGTGGTACACTTTGCTCTTGAGACATTAAATCCCATAAGGCCAATCTAACTGCCGCATCAATTTCTGGAAAACCTGTTACATGACTAGTTCTTAGATCTTGCAGTTCAAAAGAATTTTTGCCTTTTAATTTTAACCACCAATTATTTTTAAAAGCCTCTTCTAAATGAATCTTGTTTTGTAATTCTCTAATATACCAGGCTTTATTTTTAAAAGTGCCTTGCCAAACGGCTTCTCCGTACCCCCAACCGATTTGTCCTTGATTGGTTTTCAAGGCAATAGCTAACACGTTTATAACATCATAATTACAGTTATTGTCTCCAATAACTCTACCCAAAGGAACTGTTAATCTATGTATCTCGAAATCGTCAATGATTAGCATTCTGTCTATTTAGAAATTCGTTTTATTAATAGTATTCGCCATTTTTATAATGGTGTATGAGTTTCATGGTTACCCATTTTCGACTTGTATCTGTTCCGGGTATTGATTTTTGAAACTTATTCATCATAGCACCCCACTCTTTTACTCTTTCCCCAGCAGAATTATAAAGCGAATCCATTTTAGTTAAATCTGTATTTTCAGGATAAGAATACATCATCACCAAACGGTTGTTAAACCTATAAATTTGTATCTCTTTAATGCCACTTAATTCATTTGCTTTTTTAATTTCAGGCCAAACGCCCTGTTTGCTATGGTAAAATTCGTATTGCTTAATAGCGGCGGAATCATTGACTAGGTCGGTAGTCATTACAATTGTTGTATACTTAATGTTAGGTTCAGTAGCCTTGTTATTACAACTTGTTAAAAAACAAAGGGCTACTATCCAACCAAATAAAATAAATTTTAGGAGTTGAACATGAGTGGAATTAATACCTGATTGAATTGAATTACTCATAAGACAAAATAAAATTTTTTATCGTAAATAAAATAAGGTTTGAATAGCCAAGTATTGTACAATTTTGACAACTTATAGAATTAGTTGGATATATGTTTTCTTAAAATGTAGGAATAGTGCTTAAATCAACTTGGTCATTCCTTAAAAATTTAGCTGCTTCCTGCTGAAGGTTTTGATCTTTAATAAATGATATACTTGTTTCTAGCTCCTGAATGTTTTTTGCCCCGAGTACAACTTTATTTAAACAGCTTGCATTTAAAACATATTGTAAGGCTAACCCTGTTAAACTAATGTTTAGATCAGCACAATACCTATTTAATTCAGCTGCTTTTTGAAGATGTTCTGCTAGAATCCAACTAGGCTTTGTTTCTTGATAATAATCAAATCGGTTACCTAATAAGCCCATATATAATGGACTTGCTTGCATAATTTGAATCCCTTCCTTTAATAAAATTGGAAACTCTGCTTCAAGTGCTAATTGGTTCACTAAATTAAAGCGGTTAAACCCCATAAAATAATCAAAGTTTTCTTTACTAACAAAAGACCTAAAAGCTGGATTATAATTTCCGCCAATGCCAATTGAATCTACTAAGCCCGCCTGTTTTAATTCTTTAAATGCATCAATTGCAGGTTGTATTTGTTGTGGTTTTAATCCTGTTGGATCGTGTAAATAGAGCAAGTCTATTTTATTGACTTTTAATACGCGTAAACTTTCTAAAAAACTTTGCTTAATAGCTTTTGGTTCAAAATCGTAAGCAACACTATCTGGATTATCGGCTTTTACTTTGCCTGCTTTTGTGCTAATAAATGGTCTTTCTCCATGCCATTGCTGTAAGGCATTACCTAGAATTTCTTCTGCATCAGCATAAGCGGGAGATGTGTCGAAATGTGTAATACCTAATTCTAACGCACGTAATATTGTTTGAATAGATTCCTTAACATCAATAGCACCCCATAGCCCGGCTAAGCCTGCTGTACCTAAAACGACTTTGTTGAGAGTGTTATTTATTTGATTCACAACTATTTTTTATGATTATTTCATTCCAAAATCAACCACAACATTTGGATATAACTGTTTGAATTTTTCAATTCCTTTTTCTGTTATACCTGAGCGCCAACAGTATATTTTTTTAAACTGTTTATTGCATTTAATAGACAATAATCCAGCATCATTTATACTAGTACCTACAATATTTAAATATTCTAAATGGGTTAGTTGGTTGATTGCTGAAATTGATTGGTTGGTTGCTTTCGTATTTTTTAAACTCAACCTTTTTAGATTATTAAATTTCAACAGTTTTTTAATTCCTAAGTCGGTTAATTTAGTTTCATCCAAAATCAACCATACTGTTTGAGATGCAGCATTAAACAGCAATTCCAAATCTGCATCATTAAGCCCAGGAGCATTGATTGCACTGATTTCTAGAAAAGGACTTCCCTTTATTATAGGCGTTATTAATAAATGTAATTGCGTTAATGCAAGGCTATCTTGTATTGTAATATGATTAACTGGTTGTAAGTTCAGTGATGGTAATTCTATTTTTTCTTTCCCTTTTACAATGGCTTTAATGGTATCATTAATTTTTACATCTTGTAATAATTTTTCTTTTGATGCACCATTATTAATCCACCAATAAATTAAGTTTAACTCAGCTGAAGTTAGAGGCTCTTTCGCCTTTGGCGGCATATGTTTCTCGTCATTATTATCTAATTGAATCCGATGAATGAATTCGCTATTTACAATGCCATTTGGCACAATTGGATGCCCAGATTTTCCACCCTTCATTAGCAATACGTAGGTTTGCATTTGAAAGCCTCCTTTTTGCTTTTTGCTATTATGACATTGCATACATTTTTCAACTAAAATGGGTCGTACCAAACTATCATACACTGTGTTTTTAACGGCAAGACCATCCTTTGAATCTTCTTCTAAATAATTAGTATTCGTTAGGCTTTTTGAATTTTTGAATGCGTTAGACAAAGACAAAAAATCTTCTCCGTGCGTAAGACTTCCGCCAAGATGGCCTGTAAATAAAAGAAGAAAAAAACTGCAATAAAATAATGCACGATAACCCTTTGCTATTTTACCAAAGTGTTCTGGAAATTTTTTCAAAACCCATAGAATACTAGTACAAATACAAAGTAGTATTGCAAGCATTTTATGTTTGTATAAAATATCGGCATTATACTCACCCGTAAAGGACAGAAACCAACCAAATAATGCAGATAAAATTAAAGAGCAAGCGGCAATTAGTAACGCAATTTCTACAACAATTGAAGTGTCTATTTTTTTTGAGGGGATTAAAAATTCTAATATAAAAGCAAGCACCAAAATCCCAATGGGAAGGTGTACAATAACTGGATGAAAATGACCTAAGAATTCTATTATCATGCAATCAAATTATGAATAACGTTCCCAGATACATCTGTTAAACGATACCTACGTCCTTCTTTTTTATACAGAAACTTTTCGTGGTCGATACCCATTAAATACAATAAGGTTGCCTGAAAATCGTGTACGTGTACCCTGTCTTTTACAACATTGTGTGCAAAATCATCGGTCTCTCCATAAACCAATCCAGGCTTCACGCCTCCTCCAGCCATCCAAATAGTATAACAACCTGGATGGTGGTCTCTACCAAAACCTTCTGGCGTTAGTTTGCCTTGCGAAAAACTAGTTCTTCCAAATTCGCCACCCCATACAACAAGCGTATCATCTAATAATCCTCTTTGTTTTAAATCTTGTACTAATGCGGCAGATGCTTGGTCTGTTTGTTTGGTTGCTTTTCTAATACCAGAAGCCAAAGAGCCATGGTGGTCCCAACCCATATGGTATAGTTGAATAAATCGAACATCTTTTTCGGCTAACCTTCTAGCCATGATACAATTGTGTGCAAAGGTTCCTGGAATTTTTACATCAGGTCCGTACATATCTAAAATATGCTGCGGTTCATTTGAAAGATCTGAAATTGTAGGAACTGCTAATTGCATTTTATAGGCCATTTCTGCCTGACTAATCTGGCTTTCTATTTCTGGATCATGCCATTTTTCGTTTTGTAATTGGTTGAAGTTTTTTATAAAATCTAATGCCCTACGTCGATCCATTCTATCTACGCCGTCTGGCGTATTTAAAAATAGTATGGGGTCTTTTCCAGATAAAAATTGCACACCTTGGTGATGAGATGGTAAAAATCCATTACTCCAAGCAGCATTTGAAATAGGTTGATCGCCACCACCTTTTGATAACATCACTATAAATGAAGGCAAATTTTCATTTAAACTTCCCAGGCCATAACTCAACCAAGAACCTATAGAAGGACGTCCACTTAATTGATTACCTGTTTGAGTAAAAATAACTGCAGGCTCATGGTTTATTTGATCGGTAGTTACAGAACGAACAATACATAAATCATCTACAATAGATGAAATTCCAGGAATTAGTTCGCTCATATACGTGCCATTCGCACCAAATTGTTTAAAATTTGCTGCTGGCCTAGCTAATGGAAATGAATACTGATTACTAACCATTCCTGAAATACGATTCTGTCCAATAACTGATGCTGGAATTTCTTTTCCATGCATTTCATA
>JBAXPJ010000148.1:0-4777 GCA_037132335.1 Sediminibacterium sp.
GGGGGAACAAAAGCATATGAAGCCGTGCTTGAACAAAACACTTGTAGAATCATTGCTATGCAAATTTTTGGCGGTGGATTTATTGATCCAAAAGAAGCGGTTAGTTATATAAAAAATTTAAAAGGAGTGGAGTCAATTTTATTTGGTGCCTCTTCATCGGCAAATATTAAACAAACCGTTGCGTGGATTAACGCCTAACAATAGTACTTATGAATATTTTGTGTTTACACGTAGTATCTGATTTATATGGATCATCGAAAGTATTGCTTCAAGCGGCGCATGCACTAAAAAAGCAAGGGCATCGCGTAATTGTAGTGGTATCTGAAAATGGTCCGTTGGTAGCTGCGTTAAATGAATTGGGTATAGAAACCAGCATTATTCGGCTGGGTGTTTTAAGAAAAAGGTATCTTTCTTTTACAGGACTTATAAACCGAGCAAAGGTTTTGTGGATGGCGTATCATTCATTGAAAAAAATTTGTGCAGCAGAAAGTATCAACCTCATTTATACCAATACTGCACCCGTAATTATTGGGGGTATTTTGGCTAAAAGATTGAACATTAAAAATATTTGGCACCTGCACGAAATGTTAGAGGCCAATAGTTTTATGCATCGTTTTTTTGGTTTAATCATTAACCAAACAAGTAATAAGGTAGTAGTAGTTTCAGATGCGGTTTTTAATAATTGGCAATCAAGAATCGATCCTAAAAAAATAGTTCGAATTTATAATGGAATTGATCCCGTTTTACACCAAGTAGCGGCAATTGATTTGCATTCAACTTTAAATCTTTCGCCAAAAACATTGCTTATTGGCATGATAGGAAGGGTGAACTTAGTAAAAGGACAATTTTATTTTATTGAAATAGCTGCAGCTGCAAAAAATCTACAATTAGACTGTCATTTTATAATGGTAGGTGATGCGTATGAAGGATATGAATATTTGTATGAAGAAGTAGTAGATAAAATTTCAAATGCTGGGGTAAGCAATATGGTAACTAATTTGGGCTATCGAACAGATACTGCACAAATTATTAATGGGTTAGATTTGTTCATGCTACCTTCTATTAAATTCGATTCGTTTCCACTAGTGGTATTAGAAGCAATGGCCGCAGCAAAACCAGTTATTGCCACCAATTTAGGCGGAGCAACCGAACAAGTAGCACATGGCGAAACTGGCTATCTTGTGCCAATTAATGATGCCGAGCAAGTAGCTAATTATATAAAAGAATTCTTAGAAAACAGAGTAGCATTAAAGCAGATGGGTTTAAATGCAAAGAGCCGGGTAACTGAAAATTTTTTGTTAACCCATTTCGAAAATAACTTGGTTACATTAGTAGCCTCAATGCAATAGGCATGAATAAAAGGATATTTGTAAAAATTATAGGAATTGATTGCAGGGATTTGCAAGTTGCTAGTTCTGGTACCAAAACCTATTTAGCAGAAATTATAAAAGCTTTACAAGAAACCAAAGAAAGCCCTAATGTTCGCATTGTTTTAATCAAACCTTTTTTACCAGTAATTAGCGGAAAAAGTTTTTTAGCAAAAGGGTTTAAACACCTTCAGTTTTTTTGTTGGAAGCAAATTAGTTTGCCAATAATAGCCATGCTAAAAAGTTGCGATGTATTAGTTTGTACCGATTATTTTGCGCCATGTATTACCCCAGGTTTTAAAAATATTGTGGTATTTCATGATGCTTTTTTTTGGGAATATCCCAAACACTATAATGCGTTTTGGTTGCAATTATTTAAGTGGTTTGCAATACCAGCAGCTAAGAATGCAGCAAAAATTATTGCACCATCACATTATGCCAAAAAGCAAATTCTACACTATTTACAAGTTCCAGCAAATCATATTGAAGTAGTATATGAAGCGCCTAAAGCATTCTCACAAACCATCTCAAGCCAACCCAATTTTAAATTACCTACTGTTCCGTATTTGCTGCATGTTGGCGTTTTAAGTAAACATAAAAATTTACCCCGTTTAATTGAGGCTTTCGCTGAATTTTTAAAAACCGCCCAATCGCCAGTGCATTTATTATTGGTTGGCGGCAAATCTGCCTCTGTGTTTGACAATGATTTTAATGCCATTCAAGCAGCCATAACAAAACACCAACTAACAAATTCGGTTACACTAACAGGATATGTAAACGAATGTCATTTAAACGATATATATAAACAGGCACTTGCCTATGTTTTTCCTTCTTATAACGAAGGTTTTGGGCTTCCAATGTTAGAAGCCATGAGTTACCATTTGCCCATTGCGGCAGCCAATAATACCTGTTTAGTAGAGGTTGGTGGAGCAGGTGCCATCTATTTTAACCCATTTGATACCCATCAAATTACAGCCGCAATGCAAAGTTTACTAAATGATAAAGATCGTATAAAGGCTTGTTTAGATGCACAAGATGCTGTATTGCAACAGTTTAGTTGGAAAAAAGCCGCCAACGAAATAAAAAATATTTGCCTTCAAATTAACCTATAAAGCGCTATAAGCTTATTTAAATTGTTTATTTTTAAGCCCTTATTAGAAGATTGAATAATGGCTATAAAAATAATGAAGTGGTTACACCAAATGCGCCGGTTAATTGACGGGTGTATTTTATTGTGTTCATTTGCGCTTATTCAATACAGTCCTTACCTAACAATTGGTAAAATCAATAAAAACGAATGGTTGTTGCTGGCCGTTTTATTAGGCACTTGGTTTATAGCCTCGGGGGTAACAAAACTATATAAGGATCGTGTTTCCAATAAGTATGTAGAGGAAATTGTTATTGTATTTTATACCCTATTTGTTCAGTTTGTATTAATGGTGGCCTTATTGTATGTAGGCAATGCAAAAATTGCTATTTTGTTTTTGGTTGAAATATTAAGTTTGTTTGGGTTTTTACAATTAGTGATTAAGTATGGTATTAGAAAAAAAATCCACTATAGTTTTTTAAACGATACCCAACTTTCGCAAAAACTAGTTATTATAGGTACCAACGAAAGCATTGTTAAATTGCACCAAACCATTACCACCCATTTTTATTATGGATACAATTGTATTGGCTATTTAAGTGAAAAAGATTTTGGCATCAATAATTTACCTTGGTTAGGTAATCCTAATTCTTTAAAGGAAATAATTGACAATAAAAAAGTAGAAAAGGTAATTGTATCATTACCCATTTTAACCGAAGATGCCGTGCGTTTTTATTTAGAAACCTGCGATGCAAAAGGCATTAAAACAATCATCGTACCTAATTATTATCAGTTTACATCTACCTCTTTTGAAGTAGATCAAATTGGCTTAATACCCATTATTAATTTACGTGCGTTACCCTTAGACAAATTCGAAAACAAATATGGAAAAAGAATTTTCGATATTATTTTTAGCAGTTTATTTTTAATATTAATTGCGTCTTGGTTTTTTTGGCTAGTGGCTTTGTTAATTAAATTAACTTCTAAAGGACCTGTGTTTTTTGTGCAAGAACGCTGGGGCTTTAATAATAAAAAAAT
Organism: Sediminibacterium sp.; assembly: GCA_037132335.1. Lineage (GTDB taxonomy): Bacteria > Bacteroidota > Bacteroidia > Chitinophagales > Chitinophagaceae > Sediminibacterium. The sequence goes on from JBAXPJ010000148.1 coordinate 3,493, forward strand.
GAAGTGCTATAAGTTTAGAACCATGCAAATGCAACAAGAGGAGCCCAATGTATTTGCACATACCAAAAAAGACGATCCACGCGTAACATCTATTGGCAAATGGTTACGAATATTAAGTATAGACGAAATGCCGCAGTTTGTTAACGTTTTAATGGGATCTATGTCTGTTGTGGGTCCTAGGCCACATGTTACCCCACAAAATATTGAATACATGCAAAAAATTGATAGCTATTTATTGCGACATCAAGTAAAGCCTGGATTATCAGGATGGGCACAAGTGAATGGCGCCAGAGGAGAAATAGCCGATACACAAGACATGCAAACGCGTTTAAACTACGATCTCTTTTATATTCATCGTTGGAGTTTTTGGTTAGATATTCAAATCATACTACAAACAATTGTAAACATATTTAAAGGAGACACACATGCGTATTAAGCGTTTATTTTTTATTGTTCTATTTTGTTTGTCATTTGCTACCAGTCAATCGCAGATAATATATGAAGATACGCGCTCAATGATATACCCTTTTTTAACGCGTTTGGCAGATAAAGGATTGGTTGAATTGCAAGACGTTATTTTACCCATCACACACCAACAAATTAATGCCTGTTTACAAGCATTGCAATTAAAACGAAACCTGCTTTCTAAAATAGAATTAGCGGAATTAGATTTTTATAAACGCGAATACCAAGTGCCGGTTCAGCCAACTGATACCGTCATGCAAGCTTTAAAAATTTTAGAAAAAGACAATGCGCAAAGATTAAGGGGCGCTACTGTAGGAAATGGCAATTTTTTTATGCAACTCGATCCAGTAACAGGCATGAAAGTATTTTCAGCCAAAAATCAATCGGTTACCCAATATGGAACAGGCGCAAATATTAAAGGATATTTGGGGAAGCATTTTAATTTTCAATTTTATTACAGAGATATTACAGAATCTGGAAAAGGAATTGATTATAAAAAAACAAGTACCGATGAATTAGGGATCATTAAAAAAGACACTTCCCTACAAACCAGTTTAAATTATTCCGATCTCAGGGCAACACTTAGTTTTCAATTTAAAAACGGAAGCATTACAGTAGGGCAAGACCAAATGAGTTTTGGGTATGCCAACCATGGTAGAATTGTGTTAAGCGATAAGTCTCCTTCGTTTCCATTAATAAGGTTAGACTATCGGCCCCTAAGTTGGTTGCATTTTAATTATGCGCACCTTTGGTTGCAATCGAATATTATTGATAGTTCTCGTATTTACAATTTAGGCAATACTGTTTACGGTGGAAAATA
>JBAXPJ010000149.1:0-4587 GCA_037132335.1 Sediminibacterium sp.
AGGTTCCAACAATTCCATACTTAACCTCCATTCACCCCTGTTTTCCCTTTAAAAAACACAAAACCTGGCTCATATCATTAAACATCACTTTTTCTCTCAAATATTTTTTTCACTCGTTCATACCTAAGTACAATTAGCAATCCAATAATTGGAGAAAACACAATTGACCAAACCAATGCTAAAGAGAATCCAATTTTATTTTTATAGCCGATCATCCCAACAAATAAAGATAAAATAATCCATATTGAAATAAAGATTTCAGTATAGTTTAAAGAAACAATATTTTCTTCCATAATTGTAAAGTTTACGAATAAATAATTGCAAAGTATATTAAAAGAGTATTTACTAGAAGAAAAAATGAAAACATAGTTATATTAATCAATCTATTCATTCTTTTTTCAAAGGCATCAATTATCCCATCTTTAAAAATTACTGACGTTAGACAAATAAGGAATCATGTAGATATAATTTGTTCCCAAAATCAAAATGGTAGAACTTTTCACCAATAATTGATTTGTCTGTACCAATAGTTTGGAATCTAGGGATAACATCACCAAATGCTTCTAACCCAATTAATTCAATCGCCTTATTGTAATCTATTGTTCCAGTTTTATATTGCAAATAGATTTTCTCTACTCTTGTAATTCTTGATGAATTGGATTGTTGAGGTAAATGTTCATTTTTGAACCTATCAATGTAGTTATCAAAAAATGATTTAGATAACTCACTCCAATCAATGACCTCTTTATTTAGTGAGGTTAATTCAATCAAAGATTTACCAAGTGCAATCTTATATGTCGCTTGGTTTAGCCCATAAAGAATCACTCCTTTCCAATAATCATTATCGTCAAATTCGTTATTCATTCCTTTAAAACTAGATAATTAATCAGGTTCCAATAATTCCACAACTTCACCTACATTCACTCCTGTTTTCCCTTTAAAAACACAAAACCTGACCGAGTTTTCGTGTAGCAAAAATGCTCACTAATAACTACATAGTAAACATTATTCATTAAATTACTTTAAATATTAATTTATTCTATTTTTTCGGTTATGTTATATTTGAGTTTAATTTCTTTTTGTAATGCTAAAATTGTACTGTCAATTCTATCATAGAAATAATCAACTAGATAATTCTTCAAATCAAATTTCAAATTCAATAACCTATTATTGTACTCTTTCAAATATATGGGGTCGTATGTCATTAATACAGCATTGTCATTTATGATTTTATTTTTAACATCAATATAATTAGTACCATCAAAAATTTTATAAGTCATATTCTTTATACTCGTCTTCCAAGTATCAAATGAGTTAGTTTGAGCTTGATTCATTTGCGCTAAAAGTTGCCAATAATCTGTAATTAACTTTGTTATATTTTTGTCTTCAATTAATCGCATTCCGCCAGTCTTTAACTGTGTAGAGGTGCTTTCGACAAAAGATATAGGTCTATTTCCGCCTGTTTTTAAACTAACTCTATACATTGTTTTTAAGTTTTCTTTGCTCCAAATACCTTTTGTTATTAGCACAATTGCAGTATCAATATTAGCTATTTGAGTATTTGTAAATTTTCTAGCAGCTTCTACTTCCATCTTATCTTTCTCTAAGTCCAAGAGTAAGCTTTCCATATATTGTTTTTCTCTATGCTTTTCAACAAAATGCTCTCTTTGGTTTTCCGCAAAAAATCCTAGTGTAACAGCAATGAATAACATAACAAATTCAATAATGTATTCTGACCATTTCTTTTTATGTGTTGGATGAGGGTGGTGATGTACTTCCATATTGAGTAATTTTTCTAAAAATAATATATATAATCTAACATTTAATCAGGTTCCAATAATTCCACTTCTTCACCTCCATTCACCCCTGTTTTCCCTTTAAAAACACAAAACCTGGCACCGATCTGGCACAAAAGAAAAAACCACCTATGAAACAAATCATAAGTGGTTGATTTTCAAGTGGGCCCACCTGGGCATGATCCAGGGACCCCCTGATTATGAGTCAGGTGCTCTAACCAACTGAGCTATAGGCCCGCATCTTTCGATGTAGGCGGCAAAAATAGTAAAATTTGCCTATCATCTGCTGCTTAAATATTGAATATTTTAACCTTTTTTAAAGTTATCTACCCTTTTTTTCTGCTATTTTTGCCAAATGAAGAAAGTCATTTTTATTACAGCCTCTTTTTTACTTTTTGGATACTTTGTCCAAGCACAAACTCCAAGTTCTCAAACAAAAGATTGGTCAAAATTAGATTTAACAGGTCGCGCTGCTGATCATTTTATGATTCAATTCGGTTCAGATACTTGGACTGGCAAACCTGATAGTGTTAAAACGGGCGGAGGATTTAGTCGCCATTTTAATATCTACTTTATGTATGATAAGCCTTTTAAGACAAATCCGCACTATAGCGTAGCTTTTGGGGCTGGAGTAGGAACGAGCAACATCTTTTTTGATGATCATACCCTTGTTGATATAAAATCTGCAGCAGCTGCATTGCCTTTTCATCATATAGATTCTATTTCAAGTCATTATGCAAAATCAAAAGTGACTACAATATATTTTCAAGCGCCAGTGGAGTTAAGGTATTTTTCGGATCCTGAACATCCTTCAAAATCATGGAAATATGCTGCTGGATTAAAAGTAGGAACCTTATTAAAAGCATATACTAAGTCAAAGAATTATGTAAATAGCGCTGGTAATTCTATATATGGTAAAACTTTTATTGAAAAGAGAATCAGTAACCGATTTTTTAATGCATCAGATGTTGAGTTAACAGGCCGTGTTGGTTATGGCATCATATCACTTGATATGGGTTATACTATAACACCGATCATCAGAGATGGTTTTGGACCAGTTATGAATAAGTTTTCAATCGGCTTTACTATTAGTGGATTGTAATGAGCCTTTAAATTATAGTTAAGACCCTCTTTTAGAGGGTTTTTTCATTCCCCTCGGTTTTAGTTTATCTTTGTAAAAACAGATCATTTTGATAGAGAAAAGAAAAATATTTAAGAAAGAAGAAAAGTCGGTTTTGGTGAGTGTGATTCAAAAAGATCAGACAGAAGAACAAGTAGACGAATACTTGGATGAGCTTGCTTTTTTAGCAGAAACGGCTGGTGCAAAAACAATTAAGTCATTTAAGCAAAAATTACCTCATCCTGATAGTCGCACGTTTGTAGGTAAAGGAAAATTGGCAGAGATAAAACAATTCGTTGCTTTAAAAGATATTGACGTAGTTATTTTTGATGATGAATTATCTGGTTCTCAAATTACGAATATCGAAAAAGAAGTTGGGGTGAGGGTGATTGACAGAAGCGATTTAATCCTAGATATTTTTGCAGCACGCGCCCGCACAGCACAAGCAAAAGTACAGGTGGAACTTGCACAATACCAATATATCTTGCCTCGCTTAAAAGGGATGTGGACGCATTTGGAGCGGCAGGGAGCTGGGATAGGATCAAGAGGTCCTGGTGAAACAGAAATTGAAACTGACCGTCGTATAGTAAAAGATAAAATTTCACTTTTACGAAAAAGGTTACTTGAAATTGACAAACAGGCTTTCACTCAACGAAAGGAAAGAGGTGAGTTCATACGCGTCGCATTAGTAGGGTATACCAATGTGGGCAAATCAACTATCATGAACTTAATTAGTAAAAGTGATGTGTTTGCCGAGAATAAATTATTTGCAACACTCGATACGACAACCCGAAAAGTAGTTTTTGAGAACACGCCATTTTTATTAAGTGACACAGTTGGTTTTATTCGTAAACTACCACATCATTTAGTTGAAAGTTTTAAAAGCACTTTAGATGAGGTTCGCGAGGCAGATGTATTATTGCATGTCGTCGATATTTCACATAAAAATTATGAAGATCAAATAGGTGTGGTGAATAAAACTTTACAAGAACTTAAAGCTTTTGATAAACCCATCATCACCATTTTTAATAAAATGGATTTGTATCAACAAAAATATTTTGACGAGTGGATTTCAGATGAGGTTAAACAAGATTTGTTATTGGAATTAAAAGATAGGTGGAATGGCATCACAAATAATCAAGCTGTATTTATTAGTGCCATAGAAAAACAAAATATAGAAGAATTAAGAACTGTCATTTTACATAAAGTAAGAGATATGTATCAAATTAGATTTCCCTATAAAACTGTTTATTATACCTAATGAGTAGTATTCAATGGACCTTAATTTCTGATGCGCCTTTAACACTCACATGGCCTTCCAATAATCTGCTCAATATGGAGATAGAGGGCCTAAAATTTACTTTAGGTAAATGGCAGGATCATTATTATGCTTTTGCAAGTAAATGTCCTCATGCCAGTGGCAGGATGGATGAGGGCCATATTAACCCCTTAGGCCAGGTGGTTTGCCCTTTACATAAATACTGTTTTGACATGGCGAATGGTAGGAATTCAAGTGGCGAAGGCTATTTCTTAAAAACCTACCCCGTTGAACTAAGGGAAAACGGACTTTTTATTGGAATAAAGCCCAATTATTTGGTTTAATGTTTTGTTCTTAGCTAAAATTTATTATTTTTGCCACCCTTAAAAGGAACACTCCTCCTTAGCTCAGTT
>JBAXPJ010000150.1:0-4498 GCA_037132335.1 Sediminibacterium sp.
TCCAAGGTATTTTATTTGGAAAAAATTAAAGCTGAAATGAAGATTGAATGGCCAAAAAACAGAACAATCAATTTGGTGTTCCACGGACACTCAGTCCCAGCAGGTTATTTTAAGACTCCAGTTGTAAACACACTCGCTTCCTATCCCTATCTTGTTTTAGAACAAATAAAGGCTGTATATCCATTCACGGTAGTGAATATCATCAATACTTCAATTGGTGGCGAAAATTCAGAAAGTGGCGAAAAAAGATTCGAGACAGAAGTGCTGATACATAAACCTGATGTAGTATTTATTGATTATGCTTTAAACGACAGAGGGATTGGATTAGTTCGTGCAAAGATAGCATGGGAAAAAATGATACGTGCTGCATTGGATAAAAATATTAAAGTGATTTTATTAACCCCGAGCCCTGACCAAACTGTTGATATTAAAGATGATCACTCCATTCTTGACCAGCATGCTGATCAAATAAGACAATTATCAAAATATTATAAAGTGGGGTTAATTGATACCTATACACTCTTTAAAAATAAAACAAAGGAAGGGTTTGATTTAGTCAATTATATGTCGCAAGTGAATCATCCCAATGAAAAGGGCCATCGTTTAATAGCCGATGAAATTATGGAATATTTTAAATAATACACAGCTTTTAATTCCTGCCTAGTTATATTTTTTATTAATTAAATCAATAGCTTTATTTGCGTATAAATGAAGTGAGTCTATATCATTTATGCTACCAAAATATAAATGTTTAAAATTTAATGTGATATTTTTCACTCTGTTTGTAGCCGCTTTATCAGGCGCCTTTATCCCAATTGTTTGTGGAATTTTTCCTATATCAAGAACGGTTAATTTATTAAAATATTTTTCTTCGGTCATGTATTGCATTTCATCTTGCAATTTAAATCTATATCGTGTAGCTTCATCCTCGATTGTTTTAAAATCGAGTAAAAAGAAGTTATATTTTGAAATACAATAGGCCAATTCAGTATTTTCTGAATTTCTAAAATAACCTTTTGAATCAGCATCGGATCTGCTTTTGTCATTGGTATTAAAATTCCAATAGCCTAAATGGATTCCTAAAAGTGAATAATAGGTATGTGTATTTATTTTATTTGGATCTGAGTTTAACATATCTATCACGCTATCACAAGTTTTAAATTTTAGTGCATAGTCTTGTTGATGAAATTCCAATTGTTTTAAGTCTCTTTGTAAATCTAATGATACAATTTTCATTAGTTCATTCTTCTTTGTATTTTCAGCTAAATGCTCTCTAATATTCTCTGCAAAAAATCCTAGGGTGACGGCAGTAAACAACATTATAAATTCAATAATGTATTCGGACCATTTCTTTTTATGTGTTGGATGATGCGGGTGATGTACTTCCATATTATATTATTATAGTTGAATGTAAGATAATATTTTCAATTATAGTCTTTCGCCAACTTTCAAAACCGAATTTATAGTAAAGTAATCCTAATTTTAATATTAAAATTTGACAAATAATAGGTAAACAAATCTTAATTTTAATAGGTATTTTAATCCTTAGTTATGAAAAAATCCCTAACATTTTTATTTTTAATTCTAGTTCATCTTACGTATGCACAATTGCCAAAGCCCTTTGCTGGTAGTATTAAACGAGTTGAAAACTTTGCTTCTCATTATGTAAATGCAAGAAATATAGATATATGGTTGCCGGAAGATTATAGTGACAATAAGAAATATGCTGTTTTGTATATGCAAGACGGACAAGGCCTTTACGATGCCGATATTACCTGGAATCATCAGAGTTGGGAGGTAGATGATGTGATTACTAAGTTAGTACATGAGCATAAAATTAAGGATGTTATTGTGGTGGGTATATGGAATGGACAAAGTTTAAGGCATTCTGAATATTTTCCGCAAAAGCCTTTTGAAAATTTAACCACCATCGAGAAAGACTCAATCAATGCACAACTTCAAAGGGCTTCAAGATCTAAAGGAGCCTTTCAACCTATTTCTGATAATTATTTAAAATTTTTAGTGACTGAACTAAAGCCATTTATTGATAAAAATTATTCAACTTATACTGACAAAGAGAATACTTTTATTGCTGGTAGTAGTATGGGCGCTTTAATTTCGATGTATGCGATTTGTGAATACCCTAACATTTTTGGAGGTGCAGCATGTTTAAGTACACACTGGCCTGGCTCATTTACAGTTGACAATAATCCAGTGCCTAATGCTTTTTTAAATTATATGAGGGATAATTTACCTAATCCTAAGCATCATAAAATTTATTTTGATTATGGTGATCAAACATTGGATGCATTATATCCACCCTTACAACACAATGTAGATATAGTTATGAGAAGCAAAGGCTATTCAAAAAAGAATTGGATGACCCAATTTTTCCCAGGTGATAATCATAGCGAACTGTCTTGGAATAAAAGATTAGATATACCCATTGTTTTTTTGTTAAGTAAATAATTTTATTTTTTTGCTTCCTGTAATTTATGAAATGTAATATAGGAGGTGAGTAGTAATCCAAAAAATAGTATTGCCATTAAGCCATAAGGTATAAATGCATCACCCACTGCTAAATGAGCGTTTAAAGCAGTTAGGTACATAATACCATAGCCAACATAAGCCCATTCTTTAAATCTAGCTGGTATAGCTGGAACGATTAAAAGTACCAAACCTATTAATTGGCCAATACTTGCTTCAATCCCTAAATAACGTGGAATAAGTAAATGATTGGCACCTTCAATAGCCATTTGAGAATTCATCTGAGTAGCGCCTAATGAGAAAAGGCAGATAATACCTGTTGAAATCCAATAAATAATTTTGGTTGTTTTCATGATTGTATATTTTATTAAAATTATTGATAGTTTTTAATTTTTAAACATTTACCGCTGGTTTTTTTAAAAACCTTGGATTTGATTACTTAGTAAGGCTTAAACTTAAATTTCATAGTCTTAGCCAATAGATATCGATAAAACGACTAAATCGCTTAGATTTGTCTTAAAATACACTCCAATAGGGGGTATAAAACAGGGTAAAAAAAGCTAATAAATAAACTATAAAAGATGAACGAAATTATATGTCCACATTGTAAAAAAGCATTCAAAATTGATGAGGCTGGTTATGCTGATATTTTATCGCAAGTTCGAGATCAAAAATTTGAAGAGGAAATTCATAACAGGCTAAAACTTGCAGAGCAATCTAAATTAGATGCGGTTAAATTGGCCGAAGCGAATTTAAAAAATACAATTCAACAAGCATTTGCCGAAAAGGAAAAGCAATTAGCTGAAATGAAATCTAGATTAGAGAATGCTGCATTACAGAAACAATTGGAAATTAATAAAGCAGTTGGTGAGGTTGAAAAAAAGCGTAATGACTTACAAAATGACCTTAAAAATAAGGAATTGGAAAAGGAAGTTCTTGTACAAACATTGAGAGAAAAATATGCTGCCGAATTAAAAGCAAAAGATGATATTATCAAAATTAAGAATGAAGAGATAGACTTTAGAAAAGACTTAAAACAAAAATTATCAACAAAAATGCTTGGTGAAAGCCTTGAGCAGCATTGCGAAATTGAATTTAATAAGTTACGCACGACTGCTTTCCCAAAAGCAAAGTTTGGTAAAGACAATGATTCTAGCACAGGAAGTAAGGGTGATTTCATTTATAGAGAGGAAGATGAAAATGGAACTGAAATTATTTCAATCATGTTTGAGATGAAGAATGAAGCGGACGAAACTGCAACCAAGAAAAAAAATGATGATTTTTTGAAAGAATTAGATAAAGATAGAAATGAGAAGAAGTGTGAATATGCGGTTTTGGTTTCAATGCTTGAGTCTGATAGTGAGCTTTATAATACTGGAATTGTAGATGTTTCCTATAAATATTCTAAAATGTATATAGTAAGACCACAATTTTTCATACCGATTATCACGTTATTACGAAATGCTGCTATGAACTCATTGCAATATAAGGCAGAGCTAGCATTAATGAAAAGCGAGAATATCGACATTACAAATTTTGAAGATAATATTAATAAGTTTAAAGAAGGTTTCTCTAAGAATTTTGATTTGGCTAGACGCCAGTATCAATCAGCAATTGCTGAAATTGATAAGGCAATAGTTAATCTTCAAAAAACAAAAGAATCATTAACATCTTCAGAAAATAATTTAAGATTAGCAAATGATAAAGCTGACGACTTAACTATAAAAAAATTGACTAAAGGAAATCCAACTATGATTTCAAAGTTTAATGATTTAAACAATAAAGATTAAAATTAGTTGGTTTAATTTTACATCTTCACCACTTTAAATTGTTGCACTATCTTTTGATCATTTGATGTAACCCTAATGATATAGGTACCTCCTGATAATTGACCTAAAGCAATCCTGCTGCCTGCCGTAACATTTAGCTGACTGGCCACTTTTGTACCCGTCGCGATATCAAATACTTCAATGTTTAGCTTCTGATATCCCTTTACTACAAAATCAAAATT
>JBAXPJ010000151.1:0-4460 GCA_037132335.1 Sediminibacterium sp.
CCATTACCATCAAAATCAAAAGCAGTAACACCTGTACAACCCGACATGTCATTGGTACCTAATGACCATATAAATTGCGTAGCTGTTCCAGCAGTTGTATTATAATTTAAGTTATACGCTGTAAGAATACCTGCACTTCCACTCACCGAGTTGATAATGACAGCTTCTGGCAAATCAGTGGCTTTACCACCTGTTGTTTTATCATTGTAAACGTTCGCAATTAAAGGCAAGCCTCTGGTACCAAAGTTAAAACTAGGAGGCACCCTTTTAAAAAGTAAAGTAGTCGCCAAGTTTGTACCGTTGGGATCCCACATTACTACATAGGTTGAACCATTATAAACGATATCTAATTTTCCATCTCCATTCATATCTGCAACCGCAGTAGGTCCGTTGTCATTTGCTGCAATACCTGATCCAGTAACAGTACTTAAATCTTTTAAAACAGTCGTGACACCTGTAGATAAATTAACCCCATACACTTTTGAACCATATATAATTTCTTTACCAGGATTACTTGAAATAATATCCGCAACAATTACATCAACTGGTGTACCTGTGCTACCAGAAGTTTGACCAACATAACCCAAAGCTGGGCCTGCAACACGCTTCACCAATGCACCATTTACAATTCCAAAAACATCACTTCCCAAAACAATTTCTGCGTTACCGTCACCATCAATATCTACTACATAAGGAGTACTGGTTGTGGTATATTGAGATGCAATAGTTGATTTGTATAAATAATTTGTTTCAGTACCACCTGTGCTTGCAAAAATGTACACAAAACCACTTGTATTAACTGCTATTACTTCTGGCCCTGCAGAAGTAGAAACAATGTTAGCAATTGCAGGTTGACTTGAGTAGGCGCTTTGTATTGCAATTTGAAAATCAAGTGTTCCCGTTAAAGCATTGGAACCATCTCCCTTATAAACGTAGTATCCAGTATTTAAACTAGACGGTACTAAAATTTCAGAAATTCCATCTCCATTTAAATCAGCTGCTGTAGGTGTGCCTCCATTCCAAATAACCGCACTTGATTGAAATTTTTGAACCATCCCCCAGCTTGTTGCTGGTGTTGGATTGTATGGAGCAACGCAAGTTTGTGCATTCAATCTCATAGAAAGAACAAAGCTGCCTATACTAAATATTAAAAGAAAACTATAAAGCTTTGAATAGGTTTTTAATCTTAACATGTAATTAATGAATAAAGATTTGAACATATATTTAAGTTATTAGGGGCTTTTTTAAGAAATAAAATTGCTTATTGAGGTTCCATAAAAAACCTTCTTTATTGAACCTCAATAACATTCACAATACAAAAAGATTATATTTTATTATAAATCAATTCAATTCCAATTGTTAATGAGTTCTAAAAAATAAAACAGAACAAATAAGTTGGATTTTTAAGTTTTTTAGAACTGTAATTAGATTTTTTAGAACTCTATGTTGAATAAATAATTATTTTTTAAATTGTAGTTGCGCAAGTATTGTTCTTCTTAAAGTAGCTGCACTGATTTTTTTTGCCAGCATTTTTGACTCCTTATCTATTAAGAAAAAGATAGGATTCGTCCATGCATCATAAGAGGTTCTTATGCTAAAATCGGTGCCCATTTTAACATGGGTATAGCCTTTGTTTAATTGATGGTCTGCAATAAATTTTATCCAATCGCTATTAGGAGTTGAGGGTGCATTACAAATTGCAAACCTTCCTATTTTCTGGTTTAATTGCTTTTCTAGTAGGTTTATTACACTGTCCATTTTAGGTACTTCTACTTTGCAGTGCTCGCAGTTAGGGTCGTAAAATATAAGTACTGTGTAATTATACCCCTTGGCTATTTCGTGTAAATTTTGATTAGCACCTAGCGTATCTGGTAGAATTATATTTAAGCAAGTGTCGTTTAGTTTAATAGCTTTTACAATAGCTAACTCGTCTAGAATTTTCTTTTCTGCTTCGGGTGTAAGAAATTTACAAGTGGCATTTTGTACATATTTTTCTATGAAATAAGTATAGCCTTCGGTATTATTAGATATTGTTCTATTTTTTAATATTTTAGAAAATGTTTCAAATAGGTGTGAGTAAGCTTTGTTCTTACAATCGAACCTAGCCATGATAGAATCAATACCAATACATAAAGAATCTGCCTGTTTGGGATAATAACCCAAATACGCCATTAATACCGATTTTAATAATGGGGTAAAAAATAACTTTGGTGTGGCAATGTTTAATTGTTGTAAAAAAGACTTTCTAGCCGCGTAGTTTTGAATATTAGGTAAACTTGAATCTAAGGTGTTTAATGTTTTAAAGTAGATTGATAATGCATCGTTTGGCTTTAATTGCTTTATTGCATTTAGTCTAAAACTAACCAGCTCATCGGTTTTGGTTTTAAAGAAATTTGCTTTCTGTATAAGATTAAACTTTTTTCCTTTTTGTATTTCTGCAGCATACAAACTATCAACACTAGCTAATTTATTTGCTAAACGCAAATACGCAATAAGACTTTTATTCTTGCTTTTATTGGTTGTAATTGAATCTAAATACTGTTTGCCCCTAATTTCAAATTGAAGCGTGTCTTTATTTTCTAATATGAATTGTATTACTTGCTTAGACTTTGGAAAGTAAAAGTAATAGAGGCCACCTATAATGGGTTTGGCGTACTTTATTGTGTATGTTCCCTTGTATAAAGGAATGGTGTCTTTGGCTACAAAGTTTTTTTCGTCAAATACCGATCCTCTAAAATAAGCCACACTGTCTTGAACGCCAGTTGCCTTTAGTTTTATTTGGTATTGGGCTATTAGTAAACTATTAAAGAGTAGTAATGCAACTGATATGCTTAATAATTTTTTCATTCTTAGATTTTTTGTACCAACAGTTTTTAACCTAATTATTGGTTTACAAACTATTGCTATTACAAAACTTGATTTTCTTTGAATGAATTGTATTTTTTTGAACTCGAATAGTGTTCTAAAAAAATGATTTAGAACAGATTTTTGGCTTTTTAGAGATTTTGGAACTAGATAAATAGAATTCGGAACTACTTTGTTAGATAAATAGGAGTCCCAAATTGGGAATTCACAAGTTTTAGTACAAATACATGATTTAATATTGTTTATACTATTAGTCTCCCCCCAATTTGAAAAATATGCTTATACCTGTATCGGTTCTAATTTTTCTATTGATAATAATATCAACGGTTTATAATTATAGAAAAAATGTTAGTTTGATATTTTTGGCTGGCTTTTTAATGCCAATAGCTATTTATGGTTTAGTTCACTATTTTACAGTTATCTCTAAATCTCTATTAGCATTAGTGATTACCTACGGGCATTTTATGCCATTGTATTATTTGCCTGGTCCTATGTTGTTTTTTTATATTCGATCTACTTTAAAAGACTCTGGGAACAAACTTAAATGGGCAGATTTGCTACACTTCTTGCCATTTTGTTTTGCATTGATTTCTATTTTCCCTTACTATTTTTGGTCAATCAATGCTAAATATGAAGTAGCTGCTCAAATTGTAGGTCAAGTTGATCATTTAAAAAGAATTAATATTACTTGGCTGTATCCTAATTTTATTAATCTAATAATAAGACCATTTATATTATTAATTTATTCTGTTATTTGTTTACGCTTAATTAATAAATATAAAAGCATAAACGAAGCCTCAATAGTAAAGCAAGAAAGCTTTATACTTAAATGGTTGAAGCTTCTTTGTATTTTATCAATTATTATTTCTGTTGGATATTCAATACTTACTATCCAATACCTGCTTACTAATAATGTGACCAATCAAGCAGTTAAATTCTTTTATATTAGTTATTTTATTGGACTTGCTTACAGTTGCATACCATTATTAATGCTACTGTACCCAGAAATTTTATATGGCATTCCTATTATTAAAAGTTCAGAATTAGCAATTCAAAGTCAAGTGCCTTCATTAAAGTCAGTAGATGGTATTTTAACAATGCCGGTTTTTAAAAATCTATCAGCCGAAGATAATTTTGTGATATTGGCCGAAAGGATTCTGCAGCATATCAATAATAAAAAGCCTTATTTAGATCCAAAATTTAATATTGACGACATATCAGAAAAATTAAATATTCCAAAACACCATGTATACTATTGCTTTAGTAATGTGATCAATAAAAAATTCACCAAAATAAGAACCGAGCTGCGCATTGAACATGCTAAAAAATTACTTTTGAGTGAAGAGATCAGCATTTCATCATTAGAAGGTATCTGGACAAAATCGGGCTTCTCTTCAAAAACTAGCTTCTTTACTTCCTTTAAAGAAGAAACCGGAATGACCCCTATTGAATTTATTGAATGTTCGCCGCTTGCTTTAGGATAAAATATTAAAAAAATAGCAGGAATCCCTTCCTGCTATCGACTTTTTTGCTGACTTAGCTAAATAAGTCATCCATTGTCACTTCGTTTTGAATAAGCTTGTTATAATATGGAT
>JBAXPJ010000152.1:0-4459 GCA_037132335.1 Sediminibacterium sp.
AAACCGTTTGCATGTACGAAAGTTTCTTTGTTAGAATTGTCGTGCTTAATAAAGCCGAATCCTTTTTCTTCGTTAAAGAACTTTACAGTTCCTTGAATTTTTGTGTCCATTGTAAAATTTGTAAAATAAATAATGAATTGCAAAATTAGCTTTTTTAAGCCTTCCATCCTAATAAATTAATAAGAAACCGCATAAACCCGCCGATTTAACAGCATTTTCAATGATTTAGAAGGGGATATTTTTAGTTTTTAACCTAATCTTATACTTTTTATATTGGCTAAAGCAATTCTTAAATGCCAATTTAATACCTTCATAGCCTATGTTTGATATTAGCTTTTTAGATATTTCAGCCAGTTTAGGTCTATGCGCCTCTGGTATATTAACCCTTAATTTTTTATTGGGGATGCTATTGAGTACCGGATATAAAGGCAATAAATATTGGAAGCGGTTACCATTAAAAATTCAACAACTCAATATTGAACGCATCCATAATTTTACAGCTTACTTGGCATTATCACTCATTTTATTGCACCCATTTTTTTTATTATTAGATAAAAATGCAGGATTTAAATTATCACATATTCTTTTGCCTTTAACTGCTCCCAAACAAGCCTGGATGGTTTTGTTAGGCGTCATTGCTTTTTATGCAATTTTAGTTGTTATAATAAGTTCGCAAAAAATAATTAAAAACCGCCTAAAGTTTAGGGCTTGGAAAAACATTCATTTAATATCTTATGCAACTGCACTGCTATTTTTAGTGCATGGGTTATTGATGGATCCTTTGTTAAAAGACCGCCCTACAGACTGGATTGATCCAGAAAAATTGTTATCAGAAATAAGTATTTTGATACTACTAGTAGCTAGTTATTATCGATACAAATATTTTGTAAAGAAGGCTGTAAAAAAATAATTCAATTTATTCCACTATTTCTTTTGCCATTCTTTTTTCTTGACTAAGCGCTCTATATGCTAACACCGCACTTGAAATCATAAAAATTGCACCAATAAAAAATGCAATTCCAGGAAAATAAAATGGTTTGTGTGGGCCTGTAAAATAGGCAAATGAATTAGTCATTAGCAGTGGCCCTATAATTGAAGTAACACTTATTAAACTAGTTAATGCACCTTGCAATTCACCTTGCTCATTAGATGGTACATGACCTGATATAATGGATTGTAATGCAGGGCCAGCAATGCCCCCCAAACAATAGGGAATTAAAAATACAAACATCATCCAACTTTCAGATGCAAATGAAAATAGTAGTAATCCAAGCGCATATAATCCTAATCCAAAATACACGCTTTTTTCATTGCCAATCTTAGGATTTATAACACGAATTAATCCGCCTTGTACAATAGCTACCAATAAACCTACAGCCCCTAATGAAATACCAATCATTTTAGGAGTCCAATGAAATTTTTCAATATTAAAAAAGCTCCAATTGCTTTGAACTGCATGTCCTGCTAAATAAATCAACACCAGCGATACAATTAAACCTCCAACTGCTGGATATTTTTTTAATTGTTTAATAGATCCTAGTGGATTTGCCCTGCGCCATTCAAAAGGTCTACGATGTGCTGTATCTAATGATTCTGGCAATACAAAATAACCATACAACCAGTTTGCCAATGCCAAACCTGCCGAAACTAAAAATGGAATTCTCGCGCCATATTCTCCGAGTAATCCACCAACTAATGGACCAATAATAAAGCCTAGTCCAAAAGCTGCTCCAATCATTCCAAAATTTTGTGCGCGATTTTCTGGCGTGCTAATATCAGCAATATAGGCTGAGGCGGTTGTAAAACTTGCTCCAGTAATTCCAGAAATAATTCTACCTACAAATAACCAAACAATTGAAGGTGCAAACGATAAAAACAAATAGTCAATACCAAATCCAAAAAGAGAAAATAATAACACTGGTCTGCGACCATATTTGTCACTTAAATTTCCTAGAATTGGTGAAAATAAAAATTGCATAGAAGCATAAGCAAATGTTAACCATCCACCATATTGAGAAGCCTTACTTATATCTGTTGAACCTAATAATTGTTGCAATAATTTTGGCACTACCGGTATAATAATACCTAACCCAATTACATCAATTAATAATGTAATAAAAATAAATCCTATTGCCGCTTTTTTATTTCTAGCCATTATACTACTTTATTATTATTGTAAAACGCCAAAGTTGCAGTTTTTTTTTAACATCCCTGTAAAGCCTTTAACTACAATATGTTTTCTCTAGAAACACCAGGTATTTCTAAAACCAAATCAGCGCCATAAACAGCAGCGGGTGTTTGATAGCCAACAGTAAAATTACCCGACAATACTTTTTTGGCAATGATTAAACTACTAATTGCGGTTAAGGTATATCCTTCTGGGCCAAACATTCTAGCCGATACTTGTTGGCCATTTTCATTTGAAGCCAAACCCCAAATTAAGCTTTTTGCATTGGCACGCATTTCATCTGTAGGACCAGCAGGTTTTTGTTTGATTTGTTTTTTTACATATTTGCGAACAAAACTGGTACGTAAAATAAAATTATAAAAGAACTGCCATTTTAATAATTTAAACGTTTTTTCTGAGGCACCAGTATAGGTTTGAATATTAGGAATTCCAGTGGTAAAAAATGCTGTTGACACATCTCCCCAAGGAATACTCATTACAAATAATTTTTTCAAACCAAAATCAACCCACATGCCTTTTTTGCCTAAAGGTTCTTTGGTAATTTTTCCATTAACACGTGCAGCACCACCTTCGCCCAAACCTTCTGCCATTGTCATAGCTGTTCCGTGCGAAAATTTACCGCCAATAGATGCAAATGCTAATTCTAAATTTGTTGCATCGGGTAAAAGATCTTTTAAATATTTAGCCATACAATCGGTTGGAACTACGTCGAATCCTACACCGGGCATCAGCATCACACCTGCAGCTTTTGCTTTTTCGTTATAACGTTTGGCGTTTTCAAATACCCCAATTTCACCTGTAATATCTAAGTAATGTGTTTTGGTTGCCAAACATGCATCAATCATTATTGTAGAAGTGAATTGGAAAGGGCCTGCAGCATGCAATACCAACGGCACTTCTTGCAAGGCATTTTGTAAAGAGCTACTATCTCGCAAAGAAATAATTCGATAATCTAAGTTTAGTTCAGCGGCCAAGGCTTTAATAGAATCATGATTCCTTCCTGCTAAAATGGGCACTAAACCATATTGAGCAGCCATTGCAGCAATTAGTTTTCCAGTATAGCCATTGGCTCCGTAAAGTAAGAATCGATTATTTTCCATATTGAAAAATACAAACAAAGCACCGCATAAAAAAGTTTCCTTCAATTCAAGTTAAAAAACTAGACCAATCATATCGTAAACATAAAAAGCCGCCTCAATTGGGGTATTGAGACGGCATAATTAAAAACAAAAACCAACTTTTATTTTATTTTCGAAGTGTAATAAAGCCTACAGATGTTTCTTTAGGAGCAGTCACCACTATGTTTTTAATAGTAGAATCTAAATAGGGTGCGGTTGCGTTGATATACATCGAATAATTACCATCTTTAAGTCCACGAACAGAGAAATAACCTTCAGGAGTTGGCATTGCATAAGCCGTATCTGTATTATTATAAATGGTAACTACTGCTTTTGCATCTTTTTGTGGAATGATTTTTCCTACAATGCTTGCAGAAGCTCTTTTGGTAAAGAAATGAAACACTGGACGCAAATAAAACACGCCATTTCTTTCTTGAACAATAGAACGTGCTACGTCAAAATCTAACCACAAACGATTTTTTCCAGGAAGGTATTCGTCATACTCATGACCTTGGGTAGCAATTAATACATAGTTTGGTGCACCAGCAGGAATACTAACCGGATAGGTTACGCTGTCTTTCATTACTGAATTATTATTGCCTATTTCAATTTTAATTAATCGAATAGAACCTTTGGTAATATTAGATTCTGCTAATAAAGTATCCGTACCATTACGAAGTTGTAATAGGTCGTAAATACCTGCTTTAATACCAAGGTCGTGCCATACAAAAGCAGTATCTTTTTTATGGTCATCAATACCCATCCTGTTCCAATTACAACTGTCGTGATTGCGCGTGTTTTTACTAGTGTCTACTAAAACTTTAATTGATTTAATGTCTACTAAAACTTTGTCGAATAAGCCAGGTCCATCGGTTAAATACAATGCCAATGATTGCTGACCTGCTGCTGATTCTACTGAAGCAGATTTGTTACAAGCTGTTACAAATAAGGCAACAGCAATAGCCATGATACTGGCAAATGATAGGAGTTTTCTTGTTTTCATGTTAAAGGGTTTAAGTAGAATTTCTCCATCAATTATTTTGAATGATTAATAGCTTTGTTCTGATATAGATGTACAGAGTTGTTTAAATGTTTACTAATAGATTGTTAAAGGATATTGCTTTTTTCTGTTAAAATAATTTAACGATTTTTA
>JBAXPJ010000153.1:0-4408 GCA_037132335.1 Sediminibacterium sp.
TGGCTGAGTTGGTGGGGTTAAAGTTGCTGGTTCACTGATTTGAATGCGTGCAATTATGGCACCAATTGGTACAACATCATTTACCTCAAATAGAATTTCGGTGATTATACCTTCTTCAGTAGATGGAACTTCGCTATCAACTTTATCAGTAGCAATGTCCAATACCGTTTCGTCTTGCTTAACATAGTCGCCAACCTTCTTGTGCCATTTCAAGATGGTAGCTTCCATGATACTCTCTCCCAACTTGGGCATCACCAGTTCAGCAATTGCCATACCATCTTCCTTTTTATTATGGGATAATATTGTACCCTTCACTCAAATTTACGCTTATTGCAGGTTATTATCAACGAACAAATGTAGCCGAGTCTATTACAAATTTATTCAATGTTTATCCACAATTAACATTCTAAGCATATTTAAAGCATTGGTTGCGGTCATGATAATGTTTCGCGACCGGTCGTATCGTAAATTAAATGCTTTAGCATGGATGGCTGTTTTGCTAGCAACCGCTATCCAAACCAATCCTACTGCTTTTTCTGGTGTACCGCCGTCTGGCCCCATGATGCCACTAACTGCTATGGAATAGTCTGTATTCATTAGGTTTAAAATAGCTGTAGCCATTTGTTTTACCGTTGTTTCGCTAACTGCCCCTTCGGTTAACAGCACCCTTTCTGGCACTTGGAGTAAACTAGTTTTAATGCGATTATCGTAACAAACAATCGATCCTGTAAAGTATTTAGATGCTCCTGGGCTTGTTGTGAGTAAATGCGCAATATATCCGCCCGTACAACTTTCTGCAGTTGATAGGGTTGCTTTTTGTTCTTTTAGCAAATTGGCTACAATGGTTTCCATTGGAATGTCTTGGTCTTTTACCAAATATTCGCCAACGGCTAGTTTTAATGCTTCGAAATGGGTGCTTAAGCTTGCTAAAAGTTCTTCTTGGTTAAATCCAAAAGCACTTAAACGCAATCGAACCATTCCTGAATTAGGTAAATAAGCCAGTTTAATATGAGCGGGTAGTTCGGCTTCGGTACTTGCAATTTTTTCTGCTAAAAAAGACTCCCCAATACCAAAAGTTAATAAGGTTTTGTGTTCAATAAAGCCAGTGCTAAACTTAGTTGGAATGAGTGGAATAACATGATTTTGCATGATCCATTTCATTTCATGTGGTACACCAGGCAATGAAATATATATATTGCCTTCTTTTTCAAACAGCATGCCTGGAGCAGTTCCTTTTTCGTTTAGTAAAACGGTACAAACATCTGGTACCATGGCTTGTAGCGTGTTTCGCTCAATCATAGGACGTTTAAGTACGTTCTCAAAAATATTGGTAACATGCGCTAGTGTTGGTTGGTGCATGACCATCTTTCCGCCAAAATATTCGCAGAGTAATGGTTTGGTAATATCATCGGCAGTAGGGCCTAATCCACCTGTGATAATAATAATGGAAGCTCTTTTTGATTCTTGGTTTAGTGCTTCTACAATATCTTCTTTTACATCACCAACAGCTGTGCGCTGTTTAACAGAAATACCAATTTTATTGAGCTCTTGTGCAATCCACGCACTGTTGGTGTCTATAACTTGACCTATCAATAACTCGTCTCCAATGGTAATGATTGATGCAAAAACTTTTTCCATACTATAATGCCCCTTAATTTTAGTGCAAGTTAATCAGGTATTTCAAAAGAAACGCATTCGGCAGCATTTAAAACGAACCCTTTTATGAAACAGTTATCTATTTTATTTTGTTGTTGCTTTTTACATTTGAGTTTGTTTGCGCAAAATATTGCCTTGCAATTAGAAAAAGCAGTACAAAAATTTGAAGCTGATTCGCAAATGAAACACGCGATAGTTGGCATTAGCATTGTGAATGCGGCTACAAATGAATTGGTATTTGAAAAAAATGCGCAAATAGGATTGGCTCCGGCAAGTTGTCAAAAAATTATTACTAGTGTAAGTGCTTTTGAAATGCTTGGTGCAAATTATAAATTTAAAACAAGTTGGGGTTACAATGGAAATATTAATGCAGGCGTTTTAAATGGAGATTTGTTTTTAACAGGATATGGAGATCCTAGTTTGGGTAGTTGGCGTTATAATTCTACCAATGAAAATATCGTATTGCAAAATTGGATACAGTTATTAAAGGATAAAGGGATTCAAAAAGTTACCGGATCTGTTTATTTTGACAATAGACAATTTACGTATCAACCCCTTCCTGGTGGATGGATTTGGAATGATATTGGTAATTATTATGGGGCAGGAACCTGGGCTTTAAACTGGCACGAAAATCAATACAATTTATTAATGGCTCCTGGAAACCAAGTGGGTGATTCTGTAAAAATTATTGGAACAGAACCGCAGTTATTAAATAACCATTTCGTCAACAATTTACAAACAGCAAAAGCAGGCAGTGGCGACAACGCCTATATTTATTTATCACCTTACACCAACAATGGATTTGTAGAAGGAACGGTACCTGCAGGGGTAGAAAAATTTACCATTGCTGGCGCATTACCTCATCCTACAAACCAATTGCAGCAAGTACTTGAAAGCTCATTCGCAACAAATGGAATTAGTATTAACAATGGCTTCAAAGAACTAAATAAGTTAAATGTAATTGATACAAAACCTATTGCATTAATTGGCAATTCTTATTCAGTAAGTTTAGATAGTATCAATTATTGGTTCCTGAAAAAAAGCATTAATTTATATGGCGAATCAATTTGCAAATCAATTGCGTATGAAAAAAAAGGAATAGGAGATACAGAAGATGGAGTAGCAATCATAAAAGCTTTTTGGAATGAGCGAGGTATTGAATCGTCGGCACTAAATATACAAGATGGGAGTGGCCTTTCACCTCAAAATAGAATTACCGCAAATGCTTTAACCAAAGTATTATTGTATGCACAAAAACAAACATGGTTTGATTATTTTTATGATGCACTTCCTGTGTATAATTTAATGAAGTTAAAAAGTGGTACAATAGGAGGAGCTAAAAGTTTTGCTGGTTACCACCAATCAAAGGATGGTACTAAATATGTGGTGTCTATAATAGTAAATAATTACAGTGGTTCGGCTTTGGCAATCGTTAATAAAATGTTTACCGTATTGGATATTTTAAAATAGATATCTTTAACTAATAAAACTAAAACATACAATGAAAGAACAAAATTTTAAAAATCACTCCCGCTTAGTGAAAGGCTACCATGGACTTGGTTTTTTTCTTTTACTAGCTATTTTAATTGGATCAGCCATTAACATTTGCAATAGTGCACCTGAAAATTTGTATTCTGCTACCCTGATTATGGCAATGAGTATTTTGGTTGCGGTGGTAATGTATTTTGCCCGTTCATTTGCCTTGAAAGCCAATGACCGTGCTATTCGTGCGCAAGAAAATTTTAGACATTATGTGTTAACTGGTAAAATACTTCCAGCAGGATTACGTAGTGGTCAAATTGTGGCGTTGCGTTTTGCTTCGGACAATGAGTTTCCTGCATTGGCTGCAAAAGCAGCAGCAGAAAACTTAGGGGGCACCGCTATTAAAGAGGCTATCACTAATTGGAAAGAAGATCACGAAAGGGTTTAAGGCGTAAAAAATGATGCTAGTTTTGAAATAAATTCAGGCGGCATTGGTACTCTTTTTTTCGTTTCAATATGAATAAAAAATAAAACTACTCGCCCTACAGTGAGTAGTTTTTTTCTTTGATTATATACCTCGTGGTGAAATTCTATTTGGTGTTTTTGCGGTAATTCGCGCAATTGTGTTTTAATGGTAATTAAATCATCGTAATGCGCGGGCCTTAAAAATTGGGCATGCATTTCTACAACTGGCATTTTAACGCCCATTAATTCCATGTCTTTATAAGATATTCCTAGGTTTCTAATGGCTTCGGCTCGGCCAACTTCAAAATATTGGGCATAATTACCATAATAAACAATGTCCATTTGGTCTGTTTCTGCATATCGAACGCGAAGTGTAGTAGAATGCTCGTACATAAAATGCTAATTTGTTGACAAACTTACGCTCTCTATCTGTTTTTCCACAAATAATGGAACGATGTTTGTTCCCGAAAGAGTAATCTTATCTTTAATGGAGCAATTTTACTATGAAACAAGTTCTATTTTTATTTTTCAGTTTGACTGTTTTGGCAAGTTCAAATACAGTCTTTGCCCAATCGACTGCTATTTATAATGATGCAGATGCCAATTTTAAAAATGCCAAAGACTGGTTTCAACAAGGAAATATAAGTTTGGCTTATCCGGTATTTAAACAGCTACAGCATGCCAAAAATGAAAACTCAAATTATCCCAATCATTTAGAAGCGGAAACTGCGTTTTATTATATTAGTTGTTTGTTAAAATTAAATGATAGTAATGCCATTGCTTTAGCCAAAGATTTTATTGAAAA
>JBAXPJ010000154.1:0-4341 GCA_037132335.1 Sediminibacterium sp.
ATAGATCCTATAAAATCGTAAGCATCTTTAAAGTTAATTAGCATATCTCATTTTCCAATATTGCATTAGTTAGTTATGCGTTTTGGATATAGGTTTTTTCTATGAATTGGGAAAAGCTAAAAGTGTTTAGAAAAGTCGCTAAAGCTGGTAGTTTTTTAAATGCATCAAAGAAAGAAAATAAATCCCAGTCAACATTTTCAAGAGCTGTGATGGATCTGGAAAAAGATATAAATAAAAAACTTTTTAACAGAACAAGCAAAGGAGTTATGCCAACTTTGCATGGCAATACACTTTTAAATTTAGTTGATGAATTTTCCCATAAATTAAATCATTTCAAAGACAATATTAAATAAAATTAATTTTTTAACGGTTATGCATTCTGATCATATCTGAATCATTGAATGGTCATTGTTACTAAGAGTTTTTGTTTGTTAAAAAAAATAATGAAACTTATTACTGCTATAACTAAACCAGAGCAGGCCGGGTTTATTCAAAAAAATAGATTCGGATTTAATGGTTTAACAATGGGAGCACTATGAAGCTGATAACAGCAATAGTTAAACCAGAACAAGCTGAGAATGTTAAGAAAGCTCTTAACAAAATTGGCGTTGATGGTTTGACAATGACAGATGTCAAAGGATATGGGCGTCAGAAAGGTCATACAGAATTTTATCGTGGTTCTGAATATGAAGTAGCCTTTTTGCCAAAAACTAAACTTGAAATAGCGGTTTCTAGCAAGAAATATTCTAAAGTTTTAGAAACTATTCAAAAAACTGCAAGAACTGGAAAAATTGGTGATGGAAAAATTTTCGTAACTAATTTAGCTGCGGTTATTCGAATCCGAACAGGAGAAAAAGGAGATAAAGCAATATGATGAAAATAATATCTAGAGCTTTAGTATTTGTTGGTACTTTATTAGTAACAACAGCAGTGTTTGCTGCTGAAGCACCAAAACCTGTATTAAACCCAGGAGATGCTGCGTGGATGTTAACAAGTACAGCGCTTGTACTTTTAATGACTATCCCAGGTCTTGCTTTATTTTACGGCGGGTTAGTAGGTAAGAAAAATATTGTTTCTACAATCAGTCAATCATTTATGATTACTTGCGTAGTAACACTAATTTGGTTTGTGTGCGGATACTCACTTACTTTTGGAGAAGGTGGACTAGTAATAGGAGACCTTTCTAAATTATTTTTAAAAGGAGTTGACGTTGCTGCATTAAATACAACAATCCCAGAAACTGTTTTTATTTGCTATCAATTAACATTTGCAATTATTACAGCTGCTTTAATCTGTGGATCGATTGTTGAGCGTATTAATTTCTCTGCATTATTTATTTTTATAGTGCTATGGGTAATTTTAGTTTACGCGCCGATCGGACACATGGTTTGGGGTGGTGGATATTTATCTAAATTAGGCGTTCTTGATTATGCTGGTGGAACTGTAGTTCACATCAATTCAGGAGTTGCAGGTTTAGTTGCCGCTTTAGTGATTGGAAAAAGAAAATCAAAAGCTCGTCCACATAACATTGCATTAACAATGATTGGTGCTTCAATGTTATGGGTGGGTTGGTTTGGATTTAACGCTGGTTCAGCTGTTGCCGCAAACGGTAGCGCTGGAATGGCGATGCTTGTAACTCAAATAGCAGCTGCAACAGCAGGTATTGCTTGGATGCTTATTGAATGGTTTTCAGGCGAGAAAAAACCAAGCTTACTTGGAATGTGTTCAGGTGCTGTAGCAGGATTAGTTGCGATTACTCCAGCTTCAGGATTTGTTGGACCAAGCGGAGCTTTCTTTATCGGACTTGCCGCAGGTGTAATCTGTTACTTAACTTGCACTAAATTAAAGAGCGCTTTTGGCTATGACGATTCTTTGGATGTATTTGGTATCCATGCGTTAGGCGGAGCTCTTGGTGCAATCTTAACAGGAGTATTTGCTTCAAAAGCAATCGGTGGAACAGCTGGATTGTTAGAAGGAAATGCTGCTCAAGTTAAATTACAATTAATTGGTGTTGGTGTGACTTTGCTTTACACAGCAATCGTTACTTACATCATTTTAAAAGTAGTTGATTTGATCACACCGTTAAGAGCTTCTGATGCTAACGAAAGAGACGGTTTGGATCTTTCTCAGCATGGAGAGCAAATTAACTAAATTTATAGTTTCCCTATAAGTTAATAACTGAGGCCCAGATTTTATCTGGGCCTCTCCCCCTTAAAAAAAATAAATTAAATCTCTATAACTCCGCCGAGCTCAACAGTTCTTTCTTTTGGAATCTTATAATATTCAGTAGCACCCATCATCATTCGGTGCATATAGATGAATAATTTTGAAACAATAGAGGCATCTTTTGAAATAACTTTTATTTTTCCTACAAAGAATGAAGTTTTAGACATATCAAATGGAAAACCAGAGGCTCTTAATAAGGCTAATACTCTTGGGATGTTAGGCTCTTCTTGGAACCCATATCTAGCAACAACAGTATAAAAATTACTTCCTAATTTTTTTACAATTAAACGTTCATCATTGCCAAGTTTTGGGAAGTTTTCAAAACTTAGATGCAAACAAATAATTCTTTTATGTAAAATTTTATTATGTTCTAAATTATGAAGCATTGCCATTGGCACCACTTTAAGATTAGGAACAAAAAATATTGCAGTTCCATCTACTCTGCGTATCTTTCTTCTTGCAATACTGGATATAAAACTTGAAAGCTTCATTGAACCTTGCCATCTTGCTTTTAACAAACGATTACGTCCGTTAATCCAGCTTAACATCATTATTAATAGACCTGCTGCAATAACAATCGGCAACCAACCGCCTTCAAAGAATTTAAGTAAATTTGCTGATAAGAAAACAAAATCAATAATAAATAAACACGCAAATATAGGAATGAATATAAATTTATTCCATTTGCGAATTGTAATTAATAAAAATGTAGCAAGAATAGTGTCAACCAACATAGCTCCTGTAACAGAAATACCGTACGCATGAGCAAGGTTTTCAGAATTTTTGAAACCTATAATTAAAAGAATAACACCTATAAATAGCGCGAGATTTATTTTAGACAAATATACTTCACCAAATTCTTTAGCAGACGTGTGTTTGATTCTAAATCTTGGAATGTAACCAAGTTGCACTGCCTGACTGGTGATTGAAAAAACTCCAGAAATTACAGCTTGAGATGCTATAATTGTGGCAAGTCCCGCCAAAATAATTAATGGGATTAAAGCAATATCAGGAGCCAATCTATAAAACGGGTTATCAATTGAAGTGGGCTCAGAAATTAATAAAGCGCCTTGACCAAAATAATTTAAAAGCAAAGCAGGGAAAGCAATACAGAACCAAGAATATTTTATAGAAGCTCTACCGAAGTGACCCATATCAGAATACAAAGCCTCACCACCCGTGATTGCAAGTACAATCACTCCTAAAATTGCAACAGATATTCCTTTATGAGTTAATAAGAAATTTAATCCATACATTGGATTTAAAGCTCTTAAGATTTCTGGTTTATCAATAATTTCAATAAGTCCAAAATAACCAATGGTAATAAACCAAACCAGCATAACTGGTCCAAACACCACACCAATTTTGCTAGTTCCAAATTTTTCAACTGCAAATAAAATAGAAATAATAATTAAAGAAATATAAATTACATACTTTCCAAGTTGAGGAGATACTACTTTTAGACCCTCAACAGCGCTCAATACAGAGATTGCAGGAGTAATTAAACTATCACCAAAAAATAACGCAGCTCCTAACGTTCCAAGAATAGTAACAACCCAATGCATTTTAGAAGTGCTTTTCATTTTTCTATGCAGCAAAGCGGTCAAAGCAAAAACTCCACCCTCACCGTGGTTATCTGCTCGCATAATAATTAATACGTACTTGATTGAGACAACGATAATTATTGCCCAAGTAATTAAAGACAAAACTCCATAAACAGCAGAAGACATATTGGCGCCAGTGCTGCGAGCTGCTTCAACAGAAAGTTTAAGAGCGTAAAGAGGAGACGTACCAATGTCTCCAAACACAACACCAAGAGAAGCTAGTATTAAGAGAGGTGTATTTTTAGCGTTTTTAGTTGCCATGAAATTTTTGAGAAATTTTTGATTAAATTTTGCCCTTTGGGCTTAAGATATGATTATACATTAACATGTAATATATAAGAAAAAGCTTTTATTGAATGAGATCATCAAAGACAAGAAATATACAGCAGCCTAAATGGCTACACCTAAAACGCGAAGCCTCATTAGTTGAGGTTTTTAGAACAGTTGTTGTGCCAACATCTGGATTTTGGAAAAAGTTTTTTGCATTTTTTGGACCTGGATATCTGGTCGC
>JBAXPJ010000155.1:0-4258 GCA_037132335.1 Sediminibacterium sp.
AGAACCAGTAGATTTCTTTCTTAATATTTGGCAACAGATGATTGACTATCAAAAATCAAAGAACGTTGATTTTATTACCATCACACCAGAGTTTGGTCCTCCACCATATATGTGGACTATCAACAATGCACCAATTGTTAGTCAATGGGATATAAATGTTTTTATGAAGGATTTATTAAAACAAAAAATAAACTTGTAATGTTTTGAAGAGCTAATCAATAGTTAGAAATTTCGATTACATTTTGAAGATTGCCAATACTAATTTTTTCAAAAACAAAAGGAATGAGTTTTTGTAAAGTGGATCTTCGATTGTCCTTTGCATTAAGGACAAAAATTGTAAGGGGTAAGCGTTCTAGATTTTGTTGGTAAGGAAGGTTTTTGTCAACAGTTATAAATAGCTCAAAATCATCTTCTATCATTAGTTTGAGCAACTCTCCATTTTTCTTTCCAAGCCAACCTTTATCACGAACAGTCCAAACTTCATGTTCTGAGCCAAAATCTGTACTTAGTTTCCTAGGTAAACTTTCGTCAAGCAAAATTTTCATGAAGAGATTTCTCAGAGGTTAAAGATTTTTTAGCCATTTCTAAAACGGTTAATGCGGCTTCCTTAGATACTGATGGAAAATCATCAAGAAATTCAGATAAATCTTCTCCTCCCTCAATGTAATCAAAGAGGTTTTGAATTGGCACTCGTGTTCCTAGGAATACAGGAACGCCACTCATTATCTCAGTGTCTATACTAACTTGTCCGTATTTCATTCGAAATGAGTTTAAGTAATAAAGTTACAAAAATATCCCATGCATTAAATCATTCTTTTTTTCATTTATAATTGGCTTAATGGGGAATACCATCAACCTTAACCTCCTATTTCCAGTGAGCCTAATCCCCAAATACTATTTTAATTTAGTCCCTATCTACCATTTTGATTTGACGACGGACAATATGGTGTTTTTCAAACAAAGCACACTTAAATAACTGATTATCTTCTATATATTTAATGACAAATTGAATGAATAAGACATCATACATTTATCTACTTTGATTAATTCCCGTAGTTGGTTACAATACTTACTTTTAAATCTAAATATATCTATGCATACATTAAAACCCTGTATACTGCTTTTTGCTTTTCTATCGCTCTCCATTTTTTCATTGGGTCAAGATCGTTATAAAATAAAGACTGGGGATCCAAACGGTATTAATAAGTGGTACATGGGCAGACAAATTGCACAAGTAATGAGTCATTACGGAATAGATTGGCTTGAAAGGAAAGAAAGAGAAACGGAAGAAAACACATCTCTATTATTAAAAAATTTAGCGATAAAACCAGGAATGATTATTGCTGATATAGGAGCGGGTAGTGGCTATTATAGTGCATTACTTTCAAAAATGGTGGGAAGTGGAAAGGTTTATGCAGTAGACGTTGAGCCAGAAATGATAGCCTACTTAAACGAAAGAATCAAGCAGGAAAAATTGTCTCATATAGTCCCTATATTGAGTACAGAACAAAAACTGTCTTTATCAGAAAATAGTATTGACATGATGTTGTTAGTAGACGTATACCACGAATTTTCTTATCCTTATGAAATGACGGTATCAATGCTAGCTGCATTAAAACCTGGTGGTAAATTAGTGCTTGTAGAATTTAGGTCCGAAGATCCAACTGTACCAATTAAAACCATTCATAAAATGAGTGAAGTGCAGGCCATTAAAGAATTTAAAGCAGCAGGTTTTGCATTTGATAAAAACATAAACAATCTTCCATGGCAGCACTGCATGGTTTTTACAAAGCAGTAATTTAATCATAACAAAAAACCGCTCACACTTGAATTAGCAAAACGCTTTCATCAAGAGATGAATATTCCTGCGGAGGTTTTGTTGTCGTAGTTCCCGAGAAAATATTCCGATAATGCCATTGAAAAGATCTGGTATAGGTGTGAGATATAAAACTCATTTTACCTGTTCAATTAAATCCCAAAGGTTACCATAAAGGTCACTAAAAACGAGAACCTTGCCGTACTTCTCTTCTTTTGGCGCTCTCACTATTTCAACAGCATTTTTCACAAGTAACTCATAGTCTCTATTTAAATCGTCAGTATAAAGAAATAAAAAAACACGTCCTCCACTTTGATTTCCAATAAAATATTCTTGATGAGCATTTGATGCCTTTGCTAAAAGCAGATTACATCCTTGACCATTTGTATTTCTTGGTTTGATTACAACCCACCTTTTTTCAGAATTAAGCTGAGTGTCTTCTACTAACTCAAACCCTAAAATAGAAATGTAAAAACTCAAAGCCTCATCATAATCTTTTACCAATATTGAAATCTGACCTAAACTTGTTTCCATAATCTTTGTTCTATTTAATGTGTCTAATAAGGAAGGTTAAGAGTAGTACCTGACAGGATGAATTGAAAAGAATGTTGGTTTTGACCACCGAACTTCCTGTAATTTGGAAGGAAGTGGATTTATAGTCTAGCTGTAAAGGTTGTAATAGGTTTAGGAGTGAACCAATTTGTTCTTTGTTGAAATTATCTTCCTCTTCGCCGTTGAAACCTTATTCTTTTTTTGTTTGTATGCCAATATATGTTCACTAATCATTTTACGATCAGCGTCGGTTAATGGTTCGCTTTTAATTACAAAATCAACGCCTTTCGGTTCTTTAATATGAGCCATACGGTTTATATTGGTATTATACCTTAGCCAAAGTTTTCTCTTTCAATGAAGACCTAGATTTAGTTTTCTTGATTTTCAACTTTGAACTTTTGAAGTAATCACTCAATTCTTTTTGTTCCTTTGCCGTTAGTGGTTGTTGACTACCTATAAAGTCAACATCTAATTCTACTTTGTTCCTTTTCATGTGTCTATTATTGAAATTGTTTACATGTAATTCGCTCATATCATTTTGGTTGGTATCAAAACTTGAAATGGCTCATCTCATATGAATAGGTTTTTGAAATATTTATTTATAAGTTTTAACGCAGCTTCATCTTCAATAATCATTAACCTTCCCCCAAAATGAAATGCGCCAAGTGATTCGATATAATGATTTACCAGCTGTGATTTGGATATAAATGCAACATTGCCCTCATGACCTCTTTGAAACGAAAGTTTACATGCATACGCAACTAAATTTCCTGCCACACCCGCATACACTTTTATTTTTCCTTTATTAAACGGTGCGTTTTCAATTAAATGTATATAAACATGGTCTTCCTTAACTTCTAAACTAATTAAACCTTGTATGATTGATATATTGTTCGCAATTGTTAATTTAAAAACATCCCTAGCAGGTTCCTTCAATTCAGATTTCCAATCAAAATTCCAGCCACTTTTCTTGGTACATTTCTTGGCGTCATTGGTTGTAAATAAGGATACCTCCGTTTGGAAACTATCCCCAGTAATTGTATTCTGAATAGAATTGGTTAACCTATCTATCACAAAATCTAAACCTATATCCTTCTTTTTTTTCACTATGCTAATTTACGAAATAAAATCCTCAAAAGGAAATAACCCACTTTATTGTTTACTCAAATCCAAGACCCACTAGGGACAATCTGGGTGGATATATTACTCTGGTTGGGTAATGGCATTAAACAGACACTCGTTCGCCTATTATATGTTGAGTAGTGGCGCAAAAGTGGAGGAAATTTCCCATGCATTGAACCATTCAAGTATCGAACAGACACAGAATTATCTAAAACAGTTCCCGAGCAAGTACTCCGATAACGCCATTGAAAGGTTCGGGGATGAGTTTGAGATTTGATTGGATGAATCAAATGTTTTGTAAATTAGTAGTATGAAGAAAATTCATAATGAACTTCAAGAAAAGTACAAACAAAATTTTCTGAAAGTGCGGGAACTTGTTAATGAATTTGATCCATTAGGGTTAATCAAGAGTGGTTCACCTAAAAATGAGTATGATTGTTTAACTGAAAAATTAATTAGTGCAGTTTACAACCAAAGAACAACTGATGAAATATTGAATTTATTAGTTCATGAATTGGAAGATCATTTTGGATTGGATGAATTAGATTCAATAACAGAACCATATAGGTCAACATTTTTTAGAAGTGCTGACACTATGATTAAAGGGTTAAATAACTTGATTTTACCTGATTAATTAGGACAAATTATTAATCCAAAACTCTCATTCTGCTGCACACCCTGCTACACAAATAACAATCTAAAATAATATCGCTCCACATCCACAAAAAAATAACCACCTGATTTACAAGTGGTTATTTAAGAACGTGG
>JBAXPJ010000156.1:0-4181 GCA_037132335.1 Sediminibacterium sp.
TTTGTTTTATAGTGCAAGTTAGGCCGTTCAATACAAAACGAACAATTTCTTAACAATACTAAATAATGCCAATGCATCGGCTTAACTTTGCGGCGTTAAAATCATACAAGATTAATCGTCTATTTAACTGGTAAATCTAGAACTATCTATGAGCCTATTTCAACAACAATCGAACGAATTTCATGGCAGGCATATTGGCCCAAATGCAAAAGACACTAAATTAATGCTCCAAACCATTGGTGTAAATAGTTTAGAGGAACTCATTAGCAAAACTATTCCTGATTCAATTCGAATCAAAGAAGCGCTTGACATTCCTGCAGCCATTGGTGAGTATGAATACCTTAGTGATCTTAAAAAAGTAGCTGCAAAAAATAAATTATATAAAACTTATATAGGACAAGGATATTACGGCACTATTACCCCAACTGTTATTCTAAGAAATATTTTTGAAAATCCAGGATGGTATACCCAATACACGCCCTACCAAGCAGAAATTGCACAAGGTCGTTTAGAAAGTTTGTTGAATTTTCAAACCATGGTTACAGACCTAACTGGTTTACCCATTGCCAACGCCTCTTTATTAGACGAAGCAACTGCAGCAGCAGAAGCAATGGCAATGATTTTTAATCAGGTTAACAAAACCGATAATATTACCAAACCAAAACTATTTGTAGACGCGAATGTATTTCCTCAAACCATTGATGTGTTATATACAAGGGCACAACCTATTGGTATTGAAATAGTGGTTGGTGATTTTAAAACGGCTAGCATTGACGAAACTTATTTTGGTGCATTATTACAATATCCAAATAACCTAGGCGCTATTGAAGACTATCGTTCATTTAACAATAGCATTCATGCTGCAGGTGGACATGTTATCATGGCTACTGATTTATTGGCCTTAACACTATTAACTCCTCCGGGCGAATTGGGTGCAGATATTGCAGTAGGAAGTGCACAAAGATTTGGCGTACCTATGGGATTTGGTGGACCACATGCCGCATTCTTTGCAACAAAAGATGAATTTAAAAGAGGCATGCCAGGCAGATTAATTGGTGTGAGTATTGATGCACAAGGCAATCGCGCATTACGTATGGCATTGCAAACAAGAGAGCAACATATTAAACGCGAAAAAGCAACTTCAAATATTTGTACTGCACAAGCATTGCTTGCAAATATGGCTGCTATGTATGCTATTTACCATGGCCCAGAAGGATTAAAAAATATAGCAACACGTGTTAGCGAATTAACACAAAGTTTAACGCAAGCACTTACTGAATTAGGCTTTCCAAATATTTACAATACTTATTTCGATACCATTACAGTACAGGCAAATGCTGCAACAATTCAACCCATTGCAGAAGCTGCAGGAATTAATTTACGTTATACCAATGCAAATCAAATTAGTATTAGTATAGACGAAACTAGTTCTCAAAAAGACGTGTTAGATATTGTGTATGTTTTTGCACAATCAAAAGGATTAGACGAAGCAACTATTGAGTTTGATAATGATTTAGGCTTAACAAATATTCCAGCTTTTGCTAACAGACAATCGAGTTATTTAACACATCCTGTTTTTAATATCCACCATAGCGAAAGCCAAATGATGCGTTATATTAAGCAACTTGAAAACAAAGATTTATCGCTTAATACTAGTATGATTAGTTTGGGAAGTTGCACCATGAAATTAAATGCAGCAACAGAAATGATACCGGTAAGCTGGCCAGAGTTTGGAAGTTTACATCCTTTCATTCCTACCAATCAAAGTTTAGGCTACCAACAAATTATTCAAGAGTTAAATGATTATCTGTGTAAAATTACTGGCTTTACTGCTTGTAGTTTACAACCCAATAGTGGTGCACAAGGAGAGTATGCAGGATTGTTAAGTATTCGCGCATATCACCATGCAAGAAATGAAGACCATAGAAATTTGGTATTGATTCCTATTAGTGCACATGGCACTAACCCTGCAAGCGCTGTTATGGCAGGATTTAAAGTAGTAGTAGTTAAGTGCGATGAAGCAGGAAATATAGATCTAGCAGATTTAAAAGCAAAAGCTATTGAATACAAAGACACACTAGGTGCATTTATGGTAACCTATCCTTCTACACATGGCGTGTTTGAAGAAACCATAAAAGATATCTGTGCAACTATCCACGAAAATGGCGGCTTAGTATATATGGATGGCGCCAATATGAATGCACAAGTAGGATTAACAAGTCCGGGAATGATTGGTGCAGATGTATGTCATTTAAACTTACACAAAACTTTTTCTATACCGCACGGCGGAGGCGGACCAGGCATGGGACCAATTTGTGTGAATGATAAATTAGCGCCTTTTTTACCAGGTCATGTTAACAATACATCCACTACACATCATGCTGTAAGTGCTGCTGAATTTGGCTCAGCAAGTATTTTATTAATTAGTTACGCATACATTAAAATGCTCGGTGCAGAAGGTGTTAAATTGGCTACCATGTATGCTATAATGAATGCCAATTATATGCGTGCACGTTTAGAGAAATATTATAAAATTTTATACGCAGGATCTAACGGAACCTGTGCGCACGAATTTATAGTAGACCTCCGACCATTTAAACAAAGTGCAGGTATTGAAGCAGAAGATGTTGCTAAAAGATTAATTGATTATGGCTTTCATGCACCAACAATGAGTTTCCCTGTTGCAGGTACCATAATGATTGAACCAACAGAAAGCGAAGACAAAGCAGAACTAGACCGTTTTTGCGATGCCTTAATTGCTATTTACCATGAAATTCATGCCATTGAAACTGGTGCAATAGACAAAATAGATAATGCGCTAAAAAATGCACCCCATACGCAAGCAGTGGTTTGTGCCGATGAATGGAACCATAGTTATAATAGACAAGTAGCTGCATTTCCTTTGCCATATGTTCGTTTAAATAAATTCTGGCCAAGTGTTGCCAGAATCAATAATACGCATGGCGATAGAAATTTAATTTGCACTTGCGAACCAGTTTCGTCCTACGCAGAGAACTAAAATTTTATATTTTCCGAAATAACAAAATGCTTATTCTACTCAGAATAAGCATTTTTCGTAATAATATTAATTTTTCGTCAATTTTGGCAAAAAACAAGTGTTTCAATATTAAATTAATAATTCACAAGTTTTAAACAATTTATTTTTTATAATTTGTAGCATATAAGCACAAACAAATATGTCTATAAAAGCATTGCCACCCATTGAAATCACTGAAGTAATTTACGATAGGATGCATGTTCAAATCAATCAACCAGATTTGAGAAGAAGTTTGTTAACTTACCGTATCTACAATTCATTAAATCAACCCATTAGAAAAGGGAGTTTTATTGGAGAATATATTGAGTTAAGTTTGGCACATATGCCAGATGGAGAATACAAAATTCAATTATTTCAACAAGAAGGATCAGAATATTCTTTTGAGTTTTTAAAACGAAGTAATTCATGATAAAAAAATACCAAACAGCATTCATCTTTTTTCTGTTTTGTTATTTTATCATTTCACCCACACATTCACAACAAAATTCTTCGGCAAATAATACTGCAATAGAAAATATTCTAGGTGCAGATATTTCTTTTTTACCAGAATTAGAAGCAAGGGGAAAAATATTTTACGACAATGGTATTGCCAAGGATGCTATTGTATTATTAAAAGAAAAAGGATTCAATTATATTCGACTTAGAATTTTTGTAGACCCTGCTGCAGATAGCGGCTATTCTCCTAAAAAAGGTTTTTGTGATTTAGCGCACACACTAGCAATGGCCAAACGCGTGAAAGCCGCTGGCATGAAGCTTTTGCTAGACTTTCATTATAGCGATACTTGGGCAGATCCTGGAAAACAATTCAAACCAGCTGCTTGGAAAAATTTATCTATTAAAGCACTTGCAAATGCTGTAAAAAAACATACTACCGAAGTGTTAACTGCTTTAAACAATCAACAAACATTGCCCGATATGGTACAAGTTGGCAATGAAATAAATCATGGAATTTTATGGCCCGATGGTAATGCAAAAAATTTCGATACACTTGCCAAATTAATTCAAGCAGGCATTGCAGGCGTAAAAAAGGTTAATAAAAAAACGCCTATCATGCTGCATATTGCACTAGGTGGGCAGAGCCAAGAATCTATTTATTTTTTAAACCAATTAGCTGCTAGGCATA
>JBAXPJ010000157.1:0-4126 GCA_037132335.1 Sediminibacterium sp.
AATATTGTAATCCGTTTGCAATTGAAATAAATCATTTGGGGCATTTGATAGCAAAGTAATATCTCTACACCATATATTGCAACTCAAACCATGTAGCAGTTGCTATATTCTTAGGCACTTTAAATGTTTTTGTAACAAGCGGAACTTCTTCGTTGTACTTATAAATAGAGAGTGTTACTGTTTCGCCTTTTAGTTCATGAACATTCCGAACAAATATTTTAATTTTAAAACAGTGAGCAATAGGATACAAGACATCTTCGTGCCAATCATTTCCATTAAATTCTCTTATTACTGGCGAGCGTTGCTCTTTTTCGTAATGAACAAAAAAATTGGTTTCGAAACTAAGTTTAGCTTCTAAAGTATAGCTAATGCCAGATGAAGCATACTCTTTTGTTTTTCGTTGTAACCAATTAAATAAAAGTTTCATAAGAAAAAAATTAGGTTAAAATTAAAATCCCCACATATTAAATACCATACTTAATAAAAATAAAACCAGAAAAATTGCTATAAATAATCTCATCAGTTTTGATTGTTTTATTTATTAGCCTTTGTTTTCGGCACTTCAATATTAAAAGCCTTTGAAAAATCAATTACTTCTTGAGCACTAGTTCCTTTCAATAATAATTTTGGTGTTTTAGAAGAGCCTGGCGCCATATTTGCACCATTTGGCAAAGCAACTTTGGTTACAAATAAATAAGTGTAACGATTGGTTTCTTGCTCCGCTTTATTAAACGCATTGTCTTCTAAACAAGGAAGCCTTAATTCAGTTTTACTTACCCAGCTCAAACGCGTATGCGCTTGTATCTCTTTTGGCAAATGATTAAATATATTTTGTGCCCTTTTTGAACTCAAATTGATATTATAATCCATACTACCCATACAATCTGTTGCTGATACAACTTGCAACCAATAGTCTGGGTGTGCTTTTAATTCTGATATTATATGTTGTATTGTTTTTTTGTCGGCTTGTCTATATGCAGCTTTGTCGAAACGATGATAAACAGTGTAATAATGTACCGCAGCATTTTTCAATTCCTTCAACAAATCACCAGCGTCTTTATTATTAGCCAAGTCTGGCACTTTTAATACCTCTTCTACTGGCGCTTTTCTTTGTAAATACCAATACCCATTATTCACAACCGTTTCATTATTTGCACCAATTATAAGGCTATCAGCAATATAATCAAGTAGCTTAATCGTTTCTAACTTATACGAATGATTTGGTCGAACTTTAAATTCATAATAGCCTATTGCATCAGTTATGGTACTGTCTAATAAAATACGATTACCATTGTCATCTTGATCATACCTGTACATTTTAATTGAAGGAATAACCATCTTGGTTTTTGCATCCAACAAAACCCCTTTCATTATAGATGCTACTGCAGCATATTTAAATCCAAACACATCATCAGTGCCATATCTGTTAGAACTTAAATAACCTTCTTGCTCATCGGCGCTCATCACAAATCCAAAATCATCGGCACTACTATTTACTGGGTATCCAAAATTCTTTGGTTGCGGACTTGATTTTATTAATGATACTTGAAATAAATCTAGTCCACCCATCCCCGACCATCCATCAGAACTAAATATTAAATCATTGCCTTTAACAAATGGAAAAACCTCATTGCCTTCTGTGTTAACACTTGGCCCTAAATTAACTGGCGCAGACCAAGTTGAGTCTGTAATTTTTTCTGCTTTATACAAGTCTGCTCCACCAAAACCTCCTGCCCTATCACTTGAAAAATACAACACGTTTCCGCCAGCATTAATAGCTGGATGATAACTCGATGCAATAGGATCATTAAAGGATAATACTTTTACATTCCCCCAACCAATAGAGGTTTTAGTAGAAGAACAGATCTCTAATAAATGAATTCCCTTTACTTCTTTAAATTTATTCTTGGTAAAATAAATAGTATTGCCGTCTTCGCTAATTGTTAGAGGTCCTGTATGACCATTAAACTGCAATAAGTTCTCAAATAATGGAACCTTCACTAAAAGCGTATCTGCCTTGCTTAACATTATTTTTTTTGCAAGAGTATTATTATCATTACTAGTTTGTGGTGTAAAATCAACTGAATAAGTTAAACCTTTTCGCTCTGATTGTTTCTTAATTATTGCTGGATTAATTTCAAACAAACTAGATCGTTTTGCCACCCAGTATATATCTTCAAACCCACGTCCATCCCATGTATAAGATTTTGGCGTTAGTGTTCCCCTATCTCTATTAGATACAAAAGCCAACCCGTCTTTATACATAAACGGACTAAATTCTTGTGCAGAGGAATTAATAGATAAATACTGTAAAGACCAATCAAGTGAATCTCTTAAGTATACACTTAGTTTACTAAAGCCTTGTATCCTTGATTGGTAATACTTGTTTCTTTCAGATCCCGCATTTTGCGCAATCAAATCCTGGTATATTTTTATGGCAGTTGCATAGTTCTTTTCTGTTGCATACAACTCCGCTAATCGCTCCTTTATTTGTAGCGTCTTTTCGGGTAATGCATTGTAAATCAAAATAGCACTATCACTACATCGCATCTTAAAATAAGCATCTCCAATCAATTGCACTATTGCTGCATCATTTGATTTTGTTTTTTGCAAATAGGCACGGTAATATGGTATTGCATATCTATATCGTAAAGCATTCATTTCTTTGTCGGCTGCAATTCGTAAATAAGCATACTTATCTTTTGAAGATTGCGCACCTGTGCTAAAGCTTTGTAAAAACAATAACACTGTTACTATAGTAGAAATTTTGATTCGCATAATTTTAAAAATATCTTGGTGAAATAAACGATGACCTTCCAGATCCAAATTCATATCGTAGCATTACCTCATGCGTGCCTTGGTTATAGGCATTTAATTTAGAAGTTGTATAATCATAGCCATAACCAAAACGTAATTGGTCATTAATTTGCCATTCTAACATACCCACAACCGCATCTCCTGTTCTATATGAAGCGCCTACGCCAATTTTATTTTGCAACCAAACATTACAGTTAAAATCATATTCTAATGGCGCACCACTTACCGACTTCATTAATATTGATGGCTTTAATGCCACATTCTCATTCATGTTAAATACAGTACCCGCTGTTGCAAAAAAATGCAAGTTGCTAAACTTGGTTTCACCAACATCTGCTTGTTGTTTTGCATTCAATTTTGTTTGTAATAATGATGGAACACTTACCCCTACATAAAACTTATCTGTAGTATAATAAATACCCGCTCCTGCTGCTGGTAAAAAGCCATTTACATTTTGATAAAACGCAGGATCATTCGATTGAAAGGTGGTTACCTCCGAAAAATTAGCACGGTAATTTAATATACCCGCTCTTATGCCCATTGCTAAAACACCTTCGTCACTTATATGAATTCTATACGCATAATTTACTTGAAAACCTGTGGTGTGTTCAATACCTAAACGATCGTCATATAACTGAATACCTAAACCAACTTTGTCGTCGTTTAATGGCATGTCTAATGAAATAGAACTTGTTTGAGGTGCTCCCGGAATGCCAACCCATTGGTTCCTAAATAAGGCTGTCATACTTGGCACAGAACGACTTCCTGCATAGGCAGGATTTACGTTTAACATGTTAAACATATACTGCGAATACATTGGCTCTGTTTGCGCTACAACCTTGCTTAAAAAAACCAATAGCATAAAGCACAAACTCAATACTATTTTCACTGATTTATTTTTCATGTTATATTATTTTTTTTGATTTGAAAATCTGAGATGCTCAAATTGAGCATCTCGATTTTCTTTGTTTATTGGGGGGATTAATTATCGTTTTAAGGTTAAGAAGCCTACAAAGTTTTGTACCTGTCCACCAGTGTTGTCCATCGCTTTAACAACATAGTAGTAAGTGCCATCTGGTAGGTCTTGTCCTAAGAAATTACCCACTCCTTTTCCATCCCATTCGTTGTTATAATTTGGATTGGTATAAACGATATTACCCCATCTGTTATACACCTGGAAGTTGATGCTCGTGTTATAAGGATGTATGATGACAAACTTATCATTCACACCATCTTTGTTTGGAGAGAAACCAGTTGGAATAAAGATGTCTAGTTTAGGTATTATTGATAAGGTTGGTTTGCTGTTTCC
>JBAXPJ010000158.1:0-4030 GCA_037132335.1 Sediminibacterium sp.
TTAATTTAAAATTATCTAAATGTGTTTTTTTAGTTTGCATAGAAACAATTCTATTAAAAAGTAAAACCTCACGCAGAAACAACAAAGGACCCACGATTTAACGTAAGTCCTTGATTTTCATGTAGCGAGACCGGGATTTGAACCCGGGACCTCAGGGTTATGAAGATTTTTTGAGAAAATGAACGCGTTGATTTGTAATGGGTTACGTTTTCACAAAACCGGAAACAACCGATTTGGACCGATTTCAGGGGGTGTTTTCCTCAAACAGAGATTATTCAAGTTTACAATAACTATTTCATTTTAAGTTTTAATTAATACTCTGCATTAAATTTATTTTCAAGCATTTTATCTTTTAAAACAGATTTAAATGAATATGCGAGTGTTATCATAAATGCCCTTGTATCCGACTTTTGAGATCGATAAATTGAAAAAGTAGAGGTTTGCGTATTGTATCCACTTTTAAGTGTGTTCAAAGCGTCTATAATTATAAAATTCAATCTAAAATTACTCTTACCTAGTTTTTTTTGTAATCCTAAATCTACATTATACAAGGAGAAAGTTTCACCTTGGGGTGTTGTCTTTGGAGATATGTAATTTGCAATTACTTGTAGTTTACTTGAGCTATTCAAGATAAAATTGTTAATCAGTTTCCCGCTCCAATTAGTTCCACTTACCACTCCATCATTTGTAATATCGGTTCCATTTATCTTTTGTTGAAAGAGAGTGGCACTTAAGTTATAATCATAAAAAAGAAAAGGCTTCCCAATAATCATAGATTCGATACCATAATTATCTGTATTGCCAATATTCATTGGCATATTTAAAATAGCACCACTAGTTTGTTGAATATAAATAGATCGTATTGAATTGATTGAATGTCTGAAAAATAAGCTAGTAGTAAAATTTAATTTTGGTGTTCCATTATTATATGATAATTCATAAGCGTCAATAATTTCTGGTTTTAAATTAGGATTTCCACTATGTGGACTTAAAATGTCAGTGATATCCACAAACGGATTTAGTTGACCTAAACCAGGTCTGTTTATTCTTTTTCCATAACTCAGTTTAATAGTTTCTTTTAAATTAAAATTATAAGCTAAATGTGCTGTTGGAAATAATTTTAAATCATTATTCGAAAAGCGAGTGCTTTGAGAATTGGTCTCTCCATTATTTGAAACCTGCTCAGCTCTTAATCCAGTTGCATAATTCCAACCATCATCCTTCCCTTTACTTTTATTATGGTATTGGAAATAGACAGCTTGAACTTGTTCGTTAAAATTGAAAATATTACTTGCTGCTGTATTTGTGACGTAGGCACCATTTAACTTATCAGCTGTCAAAAAATCTGTTTTAATGGTTCTAAATACCCCTTTATATCCAGTTTCAATAAACCCTAATGCTGAGATAGGTATACTATAATCCATACTAGCATTGGTTATAACGCCATCCTCATAATTATGTGTTAGTTGTGTTTGCATTGCACCATATGTTTTACCATTTAAGTCCAATGCAGTTGTAAATATATTCGTATTTTGACGACCATTCTCGATGGACGAGCTAACACTTGCATTAAAAGTTTTTGCTGAATTCTTGTACGTTTTCAAATAGTTCAATGCAAATTCTCCTTCATTTACTTTTTCGTATTCATAAGAGTTTCTATCATTGCTGCTTGAAAAGCCAGTATTCTTATTAAATAGTTTACTTATTAAATCTTCATTATTGTCCTGACTTTCCATTTTACCTATGGCTTCAAAAGAAATAGTATTGTATTGGTTAAGGCTGTAATCAATGTTTAATTTTAGATTTTGCAGTTTTTCAACTCTTTCATCATTTCTTTTTTGGCTAATTAAATAATTATCGATTAAATTAAAATTAGTACGATTACTTTCAATTTTTCTATTTCTTCCTGCAAATCTGTTATCATAGCCAATCCCTACATTCCATTTTCCTACTTTGTTATTTAAAATAAATGAACTATTTACTCTCCCTTTTGCTCCCATACCTCCACCAATGGCAACAGCTCCATTAGTTCCAGATTGTTTGTTCTTTTTGAGTTTAATATTAATGATACCGCTTTCGGCATTAGCGTCATATTTAGATGAGGCATTATTAATAATCTCAATGCTTTCAACACTGCTTGCTGCGATTTGGTCCGTATTGGACATGCCAGAATTTCTTCCGTTGATCAATATTAAGGGTGTTTTCCCTCTTAAGCTAATTACACCGTCATTATCCACAGTTACAGTAGGAGTTGATTTGAGAAGATCAGTGGCAGTCCCACCCATTTGAGTAATATTATTAGCCGTGTTGATGATAAAGCCTTCCATCGTTTTTTCAATCATTTTTTTCTGAGCTATCACTATTACTTTACTTAATTCAATTGCATCTTCTACTAAATTCAAGTCTTTAAAGTCAACCTGTTTTTGTTCAGTGCTAATAGTTGCATTTTTTAAAATTGGCAAATAACCTACTAATTTAATCCTTACTAAGTATTTTCCATAGTCAAGGTTTCCAAAACTAAAATGCCCCAAACTGTCACTAGCTTCATAATTAAGCACTTTTACTGAATCTTGTAAATTTGAAATAGTAACAGTGGCAAATTCAACTGGCTTAGCTTTATTCATAAGATTACCAGTAATTTTTCCTTGGGCAACTAAAGTATTTTTGATCCCAAAAAGAAAAGTTACTGCTATTATATATTTTTTCATTTTATATATTTAAAACTAGCTAGTACTTTGATATAACATTTCCTAGCTAGTTTAATTATTTAATTAATAAATTGACCCTCTAGGTTAACTTTAAATTCCTTCTTAGTTAAACCTATTGTGCATTCAATTTCATAATAAGATTTACCATCTGCTCGATCAACTTTAAAAATTTGATTGATCCTAGCTCCTTTTTTTGCTTTTTTAAAATTATCTAAAAAGCCTTGTGGTAATGTACTTTCAATGATTGTATGTTCTGTTTCGATCCATTCGCCTTTGATACTAAAATTAGCAGATGCTTTCTGACCCTCGAGATTAAATGCAACTTCAAATTCATTTTTGCCCTCTCTTTCCCATTTGGCATCTTTTGCAGTAGGAAATTTAGTTTGAAAGGCTTTTTGTGCCTCATCTGTTACTTTATTTTTTTGAGCATTTAAAATGATTTGACTGAACATTAAAATGCTGATAATGAAATATTTTTTCATAATAATTATTTGAGTATCCACTTTTATAAAGGTGAATACAATGATTTAAATAGTGTAAAACGATGGTAATAAATTGTAAAACTAAACTGTAGGAGGTCTAAAAATTCCTGGACAAAAGTCTTCGTTGGTGATCTTTGTAATATAATTAGGACCTATTTTAATGGGAATGATGTAAGTGGCAAATTCAATTAAAACTTCTTGTTTGTGAAATAGCACACCATTTTGAATTTGTATAACCTCTTCATGCGTAGATGGTATTTTATTGCTTTGCATTGGAGCATCTTCCTCCTCGTCAAACTCTAACCCTGATGCAATTAACTTTTCACCTATAAATTCAGCAAAATTCATATCATCATCAAAACGTAAGCTGTTTTTATATAGACTAATCACCGCCTTAGCATCCTCATAATTTGAATATGGCATTACCAAGGTTGTAAAAATAAAAACAACTAAAGTAAAAAGTGTTATTGCTTTTTTCACAATTCAAAGTTAGTTCAATGTGAATATTCATATTGTTAAATATTTTCAATGTAATTGATTCACCTTCATTCACACCTCTAACCTCACGCAGAAACAACAAAGGACCCACGATTTAACGTAAGTCCTTGATTTTCATGTAGCGAGACCGGGATTTGAACCCGGGACCTCAGGGTTATGAATAGTCCAAATGTATCACATATATTTGATTTTCAAATAGTTAGAATTATTGTTGCTCCCGTTATGTGTCTCTTTCTAAGGTAAAAGAGGCGCAAAAAGGGAGCGCACACTTTTCACTGCTCCGCATGGAACATCGATGGAACTTCCTGACAGTTGGAAGGAAGTTAAATATTGAAAAAACGA
>JBAXPJ010000159.1:0-3995 GCA_037132335.1 Sediminibacterium sp.
TGTATATACAGCTACTCCAGTAGCGATGCAAAAAGCAGCAATGGCTTTTTTGCAAACACAATTATTCACCACCCCTAAATGGTTATTAGATTATTCTATTTTAAATAAAATTAATAACCCTGCCGCCAATGAGCGTATTCAAAGTATACAAACCAATACTTTAAAAAGCTTACTCGATAAAGGGCGCTTATTAAGACTTAATACTTCTTACACGCGTTTTGGTAATGCTTCTTATGCATTACATGATATGATGGAAGACACTAGAAAAGGATT
This sequence comes from Sediminibacterium sp., assembly GCA_037132335.1. Classification (GTDB taxonomy): domain Bacteria; phylum Bacteroidota; class Bacteroidia; order Chitinophagales; family Chitinophagaceae; genus Sediminibacterium. The sequence goes on from JBAXPJ010000159.1 coordinate 274, forward strand.
GTTTAGTGAATTGACTACTCAAAAGGCTGCAGATGTATTTAGAAGAAATTTACAAAAAACATATGTAGGTCAATTAGAAGATTTAATTAACCCTCCTGCAATGAGTATTAGTGCCCCAAGCCCTTTCAGAGCAGCACCTGTTGATATTGAAAATACAGATGTAGTGTCTGAAGCAAAAGCACAATTGAAAAAATTAGCAGCTTCTTTGAAAGTTAGTACGAGTGCTGATGCAGCTACACAAAATCATTATATTGATTTACAAGACAGAATTAAAAAAGCATTAGATCCTAAATAAATAATGTAAAAAAACAACTTAAATAATTCATTAAGTTGTTTTTACAAAAAACCCTCCGATGTATCGGAGGGTTTTTTATACTTGTCAAAATATTTTATTGAAAACTATTCATACCTAAGGGCATCAATGGGGTTTAAAGCAGCCGCTTTCATAGCAGGATAAATACCGGCAACTAGTCCCACCACTGTACAAATAACAATACCAATAATTACCCAGAGCCAAGGCACCACAAATCCGGTACCTAAAACAAGGCTAAATATATTACCCACCAGCACGCCTAAGATAATACCAAATATGGCACCTAAAATACTAATCAAAATACTTTCAAATAAAAATTGACGACGTACATCTTTTCTTTTACCGCCAATGGCTTTTATCAGTCCTACTTCTCTGGTTCTCTCACTCACCGCCACTAGCATAATATTCATAAGACCAATAGCTGCCCCAATTAAAGTAATCATACCAATGGCACCAGCTGCTCCACTAATACCTGCTAAAAAGCCAATAAACAGAGATGCAAATTTATCGCTCTTGTCAATTACAAAATTATCCGACTCTGAAGGAATTAATCTTCTTGCTTTTCTCATTTGATTGGTGGTCTCATCTATGGCTGGCTCCAATTCTGACACATTATTTACCATAACACCTAATGAGTAAGAAGAACTTCCTTGATATTGTCTTACATTTTTTAAAGTAGAAATTACCACATCATCTTGACGCATCATAGCACTAGACCCTTTTGATTTTAATAGACCCAGCACACGATAAGGTTTGCCTTGTAATAAAATAACCTTGTCAATGCTTTTTTCTGGTTTACCTGGAAATAATTTAGCAGCCACATTAGAACCTATGATACAAACATTACGGCCAGTAGTTAAATCTACATTGTTAAAATTTCTGCCTTGTGTTAAGGAATATCCATTGACCGCAAGATAGTTTTCATCCCCACCCATTAAAGAAATTTGTGGATTGGTTTTTCTATTCTTATAATGTAGTTCATTGTTTCCGCCCATTCTTCTTGAGATACTTACAGCCGCTCTATTAAAACCAAAATGTTCTTTAAAATAAGTCGCTTCTTCAATTTTAATAGGCTTATCTAAATTCGATTTTTTTTCTTTTACACCTCTTTTGGTTTTAGAAAAATCGTCACCGCCATTATTCGGTCCGCCCATTCTTGCATTCATTTCTTTATACCTCACCACAAAGGCATTGGCCCCCATAAAAGAGAAGTTCTCTTTTAAACTTTGATTCATGGCAGAAATAGCGGTGATAATACCAATAAGTGCCATAATACCAAAGGCAATAATAGCTACCGTAATACTAGTTCTAAGTTTATTACTTTTTACAGTGCGCCAAGCGAGTACGAAAGAATCCTGAATAGTCATTCTACTATATTTATGAAACCTAAAGGTAGCACAGATTCCACAATATGGCCTTATTGGGCCTTATAAAATGAGGAACGGCTAAAAGTATAGATAATTGAATACTAATGAAGGGAATACACCTAGGATGAGCAGCAGAATGGCTATTACTAATAGCGCATAAGTATATTTCTTAGGAACTTCATTGATAGCTGGCTCCCCCGCTACAAAATACATGGCTTGCACTAATTTGAAATAATAATAAACACTTACGGCTGCAAATAAAATGGCTATAATAATTAACCATAATCCAGACCCTGCTGCGTAAAGCGCATTTAGCATATAATATTTAGCAAAGAAACCTCCTGTAAGTGGAATACCTGCAAGTGAGAATAAAAATATAGTGGTTACAAAGGCAAGAAGTGGATTGGACTTGGCTAAACCATGAAAGGCTTCAAAACTATTTTCTTTCATTTTAATTAAGACCCCAAACACACCCATCGTAGCTAATGAATAAACGACGGCATATAAAATAATGCCCTCATTGGCAAAACTTGATTTACCATACAAAGCAAATAACATAAATCCTGCCTGTGCGATACTTGAATAAGCCAACATTCTTTTGACACTTCTTTGAAAAACAGCCACAATATTACCTACTAATAAAGTGGCAATAATGACAAAACTTAAAATAAGTTCCCAAGAATGTCCTAATGCTTTTGCTTGGCTATTAAATATGGTAATGAATGCGATAAACCCAGCTGCTTTCACAATGGTAGCCATAAAAGAAGTGAACACAGTAGGTGCTCCATCATATACATCGGGTGTCCAAAAATGAAAAGGTGCCGCAGATACTTTAAAGTTCATGGCTGCAAATACTAGTAATAATCCAGCCGATAAAATCATTTGCTCAGAAGGCAGGCCAGTAGAGGGTTTAAGTACAGGTTCTAGTAAATGAAAAGAGCCTGTTGCTCCATAAATAAAAGTAATGCCTAATAATAATATGCCTGTTGAAAAAGAGCCCATTAAAAAATACTTTAAAGCCGCTTCATTACTGAATAAGTTTTTCTTGTCGGCTCCAGTTAATATATATAAAGGAATAGATAAAATTTCAATGCCAATAAACAACATTAATAAATTATCAAAAGAAGTTAAGATACTTGCGCCGCATAAAATAAAGAAAAACAAAGCATAAAAATCGGCGGCCTGGTTATCAAATTTGGCAATCTCTTCTCCGTTCAACCAGATATAAATAAAAGTAAGAATGAAAAATATAGTATTCACGAATAAACCAAATCGAGTAAAGGCCAGCATGCCCTTGGTATCAAAACTAATTACGTACCAACCATTTAATTGGGCCAAATTGCTTAAGATTAAAACAAATAATCCTACTAAAGCAATGCTTTGTTGCGATTTTTGATTTTTGATGCCCCATGAACAGAACATCATGATGACACCTAAGAGCGTAGAAACAATAATTGCATTCATTACTAATTCGTTTTATTATTTGACCAATAACTCTTGTAAAGTATCGGCCGTTAAAGTAAATAATGGTTGTGGATAGACCCCTGTTACAAACACAATAATCAATAAAATGATTAATACTGCTTGGGCTGCTTTATTAGGCGCAGGCATGGCATTTATTTTTTCACTTATCTCCCCATAGGCCACTTTTTGTACCATGTTCAAAGTATAAATGGCAGCGAGTACAATACTAATACCTGCAAAAGCAGCTAACCAAGGATTCAACATAAATAAACCATTGAACATTAAAAATTCACCCACAAAGGCATTGGTTAATGGCATGGCAATATTAGCTAAAGCAAAACCCACTAATAAAATAGCAAGTGTTGGTTGTTTTTTAGCAAGCCCTCCCATTTGTTGCATCGATCTTGTTCCTGTTTGTTGCTCCAGTATATCTGCAATAATCCATAACCCTAATACATTAATACCATGCGAGAATAATTGAATCAAGGCGCCTTGAATAGCAATACCCGTATTAGTAAAAATAGCAGCACTCATTAAACCTATATGTGCAATGGAAGAGTAAGCAATTAGTCTTTTAA
>JBAXPJ010000160.1:0-3984 GCA_037132335.1 Sediminibacterium sp.
GTACATACTGGCGTAAAATCGGCTGGATGCGAAAACAAAACACCCCAACTGCTACCCAAATATTCATGAAAATCTATCGGGCCTAATGAACTGTCTGCTTGAAAATTGGGAGCGATATCCCCTAAACGTAAACTCATATAATTGTTTTTAGAATTACAAAAATATGTATTTCCTACTAAAAAAGTAGACTTTTATAAAAATTATTTTTGTGGATGGTATTTAATCGAAAATTTGTTTGATGGAATCATCGATTCTTTTGGGTCTTCCGGTTTTTCTATCTAACAATACCCAGCAACTTTTTGCAGTGATTAAAATTTTGTTGTCACTCGCTCTAACTATTTGGTGGTGCCTATTCCAGGTTACTGCGGTGGCTTCTCCAGTATGTGTTTTTAATATTAATTCATCGCCTAAAAAAGCAGGCGCATGGTAGTCTATTTCGTGTCTTTTTACTACCCAAACAATTTCTTCGCTTAGTGCTGGCGGTGCAATACTTGTCCAGTGTTGGATGGCAATGTCTTGCATAAATTGTACAAACATCACATTGTTTACATGGTTTTGATCGTCGAGGTGTTCGGGCAAAACAGTAATGGTATTTTCATAATGATGTGGCATGGGCTATCCTTGATAAAATTAATCGGTATAAATTTCTAATAAGCCATCTGGCAAAACAACATGTACTTGTTTTTTTACATGGTCTATTTTATTTAGTGTGGCTTCGTGCAATGGTATCAACACTTCTTTTTCTTTTAAAGTGATGCGTAAAAGAATTTGATGTGGTTGATTAATTACTTCTTCTATGGGTGCTAACTCCTCTCCTTCATTAATTAATAAATAGCCTAACAATGCTATTGGAGCAGTTTTTCCTACCAATAACCTAAAGTCTGTATCTGTAACCCAAGCATTGCGCGAGATTAATCTGGCTGCAGATTCTTTGGTGTTTAGTCCTTCGAGTTTAATTATTGTTTCTTCGTCATTTGATGCCCGAGCCGATTCAATAAAATAAGGTAAATAGTTGCCTTTTGATTCTTCAACAAATAAAACTTCTATCCCCTTAAATGGCGTTTTTTTCCCTAGCTCATGTTTTAAAATCAAGTCTCCTTTTAAACCAAAACTGGCTACTAATTTTCCTATATGTATGTAATCACTCATTTATTACTATTAATGTTTGGCGGATATGCTTTACAAATATCCGCACTGTATTGCTATAAAAACAATAAGTCCTGACAAAAATGCCAGGACTTAATCAGTTTAAAGAATTGCTTCTTTGTAATACTGTATTACACTACGCTTCAGCTGGAGCTTCTTCAGTTGGGGCTTCAGGAGCAGCTTCTACTGTTTCCACCTTTTTTACAACAGGTGTATACACTTTTTTTGCTCTTACGGCCTTCTTGTGATCGTCGTTTCTGCGGGTAATTTGTGCTTCATGTTCATTGTGCCATTCCTGGAACTTTGTCATTGCTGTAACATCATCAAATAGACCCAATTTAACACCACGTAAAAGGTGTTTTAGGTACAATACGCCTTTGAAAGACAAAATGCGGCGAACAGTGTCGGTGGGTTGAGCACCTTTGTTCATCCACTCTAAAGCTTTTTGACGATCTAATTGAATGCTTGCAGGAACTGTAAGCGGGTTGTAAGTACCCAATTTTTGGATAAACTTACCATCTCTTGGAGCACGGGCATCGGCCACTACAATAAAGTAGAAAGGACGTTTTTTGCTACCGTGTCTCTGTAATCTCATTTTTACTGCCATGTTAAATAGAAATTTAAAGGCGTTAGGAAATTAGGTTGACTTAAATAGAGCGCGAAACTAATAGATAACATCTGATTTACCAAAGAATGCAAGAAAAACGCTTGATTAATTTATAAAAAAGGGCATTTTTTAACGCTTCATACCAGGCATTCTACCGCCCATTGGCATATTGTTCATGTTTTTCATCATTTGTTTCATTTGCTCAAACTGCTTCATAAAAGCATTCACTTCATTAATATCCTTGCCGCTACCCTTGGCTATACGCGTTTTACGGCTAGGTGTTAAGGAATCTGGATTTGAGCGTTCGAAGGGTGTCATTGATTTTATAATGGCTTCAATTCCTTTAAATGCATCATCATTAATATCTACATCCTTAATGGCTTTGCTTACGCCAGGAATCATACCCATCAAGTCTTTTAGGTTACCCATTTTTTTTATCTGCTGCAATTGGTCTAAGAAATCTTGAAAATCAAACTGATTTTTTCGAATTTTCTTTTCTAGTTTTCTTGCTTCTACTTCATCGTACTGCGCTTGTGCTTTTTCTACTAGTGTAGTAATATCACCCATGCCCAAAATACGTTGCGCCATTCTCTCTGGATAGAACACATCGAGTGTTTCCATCTTCTCGCCACTACTTACAAACTTGATGGGTTTGTTAACGGTGTATTTGATAGACAATGCTGCTCCACCGCGGGTATCACCATCTAATTTTGTAAGTACTACGCCTGTAAAATCTAATCGATCATTAAAGGCTTTTGCTGTGTTTACAGCATCTTGCCCGGTCATTGCATCAACTACAAATAATATCTCCGAAGGATTGACTGCCGATTTTATATTGGCTACTTCAATCATCATTGCTTCGTCTACCGCTAAACGGCCTGCAGTATCAATAATTACTACATTTTTATTGGAGGCTTTTGCTTCTAATAATGCGTTTTTTACAATGGAAACAACATCTTTATTTTCGCGTTCACTATAAATAGCAACCCCTATTTGTTCGGCCAACACGGTTAACTGATCAATCGCTGCAGGACGATAAACATCGGCTGCAACTACTAGCGGAGACTTGCCTTTTTGGGTCTTTAAATAATTGGCTAATTTTCCGGTGAAAGTTGTTTTACCACTACCTTGTAAGCCTGCTACTAGTATGATTGCAGGATTTCCGGTTATTGAAAATTGGGCTTCTGTACCACCCATTAATTCAGTCAATTCGTCTTTAACAATCTTAATCATTAACTGGCCAGGACTAATGGCATTGATTACTTTTTCTCCTACCGCTTTTTCCTTTACACGATCGGTAAATTCTTTGGCTATTTTAAAGTTCACATCGGCATCAATCAATGCGCGTCGGATATCTTTTACCGTATTGGCAATATTTAGGTCGTTGATTCTGGCTTCGCCTTTTAGGTTCTTAAAGGCCGACTCGAGTTTTTCACTTAAAGAATTAAACATAGTTCACTGCTTTCAAATCATTCAAAAAAAAGCAAACAATTAAGTTCACTTTAAAAGAGTTGCAAATATAGGTGCTTATATGGTTTAACTGCTTTTGAGAATCTTGCTTAAAACAGGTTTTTTGGCACTAAATATTTTTATGATTTTTAGTGCGATTCGGAAAAAAAAATAATAAATACCTGTAAATCAGCAAATATGCAATTCAAATGGATAAAATTAATAGAATGTTGAAAAAAAATAACACTTCGTATATAATTGATTTTCAATGTTTTAATAATATTTTCATAGTAGATTTGTAGTATATATCACAATTATTCAATTCCTATGCAAAAAAACATTTGGGGGCGAAGGATTATTTAATATTATTGCAAGCCTACGAGTGATTGTAGCAAAATAAGAATAATGAGCAAGAAGCAACTTTTTACACTTGAATTTCCGGTTAGATGTTCACCTGGCATTTTATTTGATTTTTTATCAACTCCAGCTGGTTTACAAGAGTGGTTTGCAGACAAGGTAGACGAATGGGAAAATGTTTATAGTTTCTCTTGGAGCGGTGGCGTTCCTGATAAAGCCGAAATATTAGACAAATTACAAGATAAGTTTATTCGTTTTCATTGGTTACACACCGAGAAGAATGAATATTTTGAGTTTAAGATTGAAAAAACGGAAATTTCTAATCAAACCATTTTGGTGATTAAAGATTTTGCAGAAAAAAATGAAATTAAAGACCAAAGCCAATTATGGGAATACCAAGTGAAAGAATTATTTCACCGTTTAGG
>JBAXPJ010000161.1:0-3875 GCA_037132335.1 Sediminibacterium sp.
ACTTGATGATGATAGCCAATTAACTGAATTGGATATGCTTTTGTAATACCATCCACATCAACTCCGATAATTAATTTATTAGTTGGAATGGTGTTATTTGAAATATTTGCAAAACTGACGACGGTAGGTTGATAAAACATTTTGTCGGCTTCCATCTTAAATGTAAATACATAAAAAATGAGCGTATAAATAATACTAAAAATTATAAATAAAATAATGTGCTTCTTAAATCCATTTTTAAAAATATAAATAATTGGATTTATAAGTAATAAAAATCCGACAATGCGTATGATATGTTTATTTGAACCTAAAAAGTAAGCTAGGTCAATAGAATTTAAATTTTGACTGCCAGGCATAGGCATAATTAAGTAAACCCTAAGGCATTCAAAAACGATCAACAAGCAAAGTACCAAATACAGAAGTGTTTTTTTCATATTTCTAAATTACGTAAAAATCATTTATTTCTCATTTTTAACTGTTTTAAGCCGGTTTTTAGATTACATGGCATGGATTTATTAAATTTATGCTATGAAGAAAATTTACTGCAGTTTATTATTGTTGACCATTTTATCAACAACCACAAAAGCACAACAAATATATCCATACAAAAATCCAAAACTCCCTGTTAATGTTAGAGTAAAAGATTTATTAAGTAGAATGACGCCAGCTGAAAAGTTTTGGCAACTATTTATGATTCCAGGCGACTTAGGTACAAATGAATCAAATTATAAAAATGGTATTTTTGGTTTTCAAGTAAGTGCTGCATCTGGAGGAAGCGATGTGACCTCTCAAATATTAAGTTATAAGTCGGAAGAAAACGCACTGCTACTCGCTAAAAAAATAAATACCATTCAAAAATATTTTATAGAAAGATCTAGATTAGGAATCCCGATGATGGCATTTGACGAATGTTTACATGGGTTGGTTCGAAAAGGCGCTACTTCATTTCCACAATCAATAGGACTTGCTGCAAGCTTTGATACTGCACTAATGAAACAAGTGTCTACTGCAATTGCATTAGAGACAAAAGTAAGAGGGATTAGAGATGTATTATCTCCAGTAATAAATATTGCGAATGATGTAAGATGGGGACGCACCGAGGAGACTTATGGCGAAGACCCATTTTTAGCATCTGAGATGGCAGTAGCGTTTGTAAGTTCATTTGAACAAAATGGCGTCATTACCACCCCAAAACATTTTATTGCCAATGTAGGTGATGGAGGTAGAGACAGTTATCCAATTCATTATAACGAACGATTTTTAGACGAAATATTTTTCCCACCTTTTAAAGCGGCGATTAAGAGAGGAGGTTCAAGATCTATTATGACCGCATACAATTCTTATGATGGAAGTGCAAGTAGTGCCAATGACTGGCTATTAAATAAGAAGTTGAAAAAGGAATGGGGATTTGATGGGTTTGTGATATCCGATGCCAGTGCAGTTGGCGGAACCACTGTACTACACAATACAGCAAAGGATTACCCATCATCAGGAGCTACTGCCATAACAAATGGTTTGGATGTGATTTTTCAAACAGAATTCAAACACCATGAGCTATTTGATCCCCCATTTTTAAATGGAGGCATAAAGCAAGCTAGAATTGATGATGCTGTATCAAGAGTGCTAAAAGCAAAATTTGATCTAGGCTTATTTGAGCATCCTTATGTGGATGAAGAAATAGCAAAACAATGGGTAAATAATACAACGCATAAAAAAATTGCAAAAAAAGCAGCTTTAGAGTCGATTGTTTTATTAAAAAATGACGACAATGCTTTGCCCATAAATAAAAATATAAAATCAATTGCAGTTATTGGCAAGGAAGCCATTGAAGCTAGCTTAGGAGGATACAGTGGACCATCCAATGGAAAAATTAGTATTCTAGAAGGTATTAAAGCGAAACTTGGAACAAGTGTTCAAATTAATTATTCAGAGGGTGCAGACAAAACAAATACACAGTGGATAAACATTCCTAGTGAATATTTAGAAACTACAAACGGTTCAAACGAAATTCAAAATGGATTAAAAGGAGAATACTATACAAGTATCGATCCCAGCGAAAAACCAATAATGACAAGGATTGATAAACAAATTAATTTTCAAGCAACCTTATTTCCTCCTGATCCTAAAATGACGACCGATAACTACTCTATTAAATGGACCGGATTATTAAAAGCCCCAGACAATGGAAAATATAAAATAGGATTAGAAGGCAATGATGGATTTAGACTTTATTTAAATAACGAATTGGTTATTGATAATTGGTTAAAGCAAAGTTATTCCACTAAACTTATTGATTACAATTTTGAAAAAGATAAAAAATATAATATCAAGGTTGAATTTCATGAAGGTGCTAGCAATGGTCAAATAAAATTAATTTGGAACGCAGGTATCAAAAATCAATATGAGCAAAAAATTAAAGATGCAGTTGAATTAGCTAAAAAATCAGACGCAGTTGTGATTGCGGTTGGTATACAAGAAGGGGAATTTCAGGACAGAGCAATGCTGACACTACCTGGTTATCAGGAAAAGTTAATACAAGAAGTAGCAGCTACTGGGAAAAAAGTAACTGTTTTATTAGTGGGTGGAAGTGCTATCACTATGAATGCATGGAAAGATAAAGTTGCAGGCATTATTGATGTATGGTATCCTGGTGAAGAAGGCGGACCAGCCGTATCGGATGTATTATTTGGAGATTATAATCCGGCTGGGAAATTACCCATCACCTTCCCATTATCTGAAGCACAACTTCCTTTGGTATATAACCACAAACCCACTGGCAGAGGGGATGATTATAATAACCTAAGCGGACAGCCACTTTTCCCTTTTGGATTTGGACTTAGTTATACCACATTTAAATATGATCACATTCATCTTGAAAAAAGTAAGATTAAATCCAAGGAAACAACAAGCGTGGAATTTACACTAACCAATACGGGCTCGGTTGATGGTGAGGAAGTAGTACAACTATATATTAAAGAATTATTATCATCCATTGCAAGACCAGTTTTAGAATTAAAGGGTTTTCAAAGAGTTGCTTTAAAAGCAGGTGAAACAAAAAAACTAAGTTTTAAAATTACGCCTGAGCTATTACAAATGCTGAACGAAAAAATGCAAACTGTAGTTGAGCCAGGTACTTTTAGAATTATGATTGGATCCTCTTCGAGAGACTTATGGTTAAAGGAAAATTTAGAAGTTGTTGAATAAATTAATAATTATTAAATAAAATAAAATGGACAGAGTACAAGTAATTTTAACACTCGATATGGAAAACCTTCCTAGTAATTTTCCTGAATTGTTGAAGCAGGAACAAGAGGTAGTTGCTGATTGGAAGTCACAAGGAGTTCTTGAACATTTGTTTTTGAGACAAGCCAAAAATGGCGCAGTTTTAATTTTTAAAGATGTTGAAGAGGATCAGGTTAAAGTATTAATGGAAACGCTGCCTTTTTATAAAATCAAAAAAAGTATTGAATATTATAATTTAATACAGCAGTTTTAGTTAACAGAAACCTCAACAGTTTTACCTAGTCCAAATTCAAGCAACCTGTATAAAGTAGAAAGTTGAATATCTGAAGGAAAATGAATAGAAAACAGCGTATTTATACGCAGAAGGGACTAGCCTAACTCCCTGATAGACAAAGAAAAAGTCCCGTCTCGAATGCTCGTGACGGGACTTCTCTTATAGTGCTCCCCTTTCGCAGCAAAATTGCAGCTTTTTCAAAATAGATTGAATTAGAAAGTTTTCTATTAGTAAACTTATTATCTTTGTGTTGTGTTTAATATTATCACCCGAAGAACGCTTCTAGCATATGCCAAAAAATATCCTATGGCAAGGGTTGCTTTATTTGAATGGTATCATGAATTAGTAATATCGGATT
>JBAXPJ010000162.1:0-3872 GCA_037132335.1 Sediminibacterium sp.
TTCCATTTTGAGAATCGGTACAAAGGCAAAATCATTAAAATACCAGCGGGAATGGTAAAATAAAAATTAGGTATACTATAAAACCCGCTAACTCTTTTCACAAAACCCATGGCAGAAATATCGGTCATGGCATTGGTTTGGTAGGAAGTTATATTTTCTATATTTTTTTCTTGTAAACATTGATACCAGTCAAAATAGGACTTTGTTACAAACTCAGGGCTAGAAATAAACATGGGTAAACAAAATAGTATCACAGCCCATAATATTAAATAGGCTATTAGTTTTTTATAATCCTTTGAAAAAAATATAAAAGGTATTCCTACAATTCCATATAATTTAACAAATACACCTGCAACAATTAATAGGGCGGCTAGCCCTAATTTATCTTCTTTAATAAAAACATAAGTCAAAATTATCCAACTACATAGCATTGGATTAAATTGTAAATTTTGAATAGCAGTTAATGTTTCAATTAAACAAATTAATAAAATTATATTCTTACCCCACTGTGTTACCGGTAATTTATGTACAGCATAAAATAAAATCCAAACATTCAACATAGCCCATAAAGTAGCTCCTATGAAATTGGGTAGTAATGCAAAAGGGGCAATGATTAAACTGAATAAAGGGCCATAATGGTTTTTATCAAAGTATTCAGCGGGATAAAAACTATATAAATTTTGTTGATGAAATGTATGCCAAAAAACATTTTTATAAATGAAGTAATTATTGATATAGGCATCCCCTCTATTTATTTCTAAAAGCACGGCCACAAAGGGTACCAAGAACCAAAAAATGGTTATAAAATTGGGAGACCTTTGAAAAGAAAAGATATTTTTAAAAGACTTTTGCATCTAAGTATTCAAAGTTAATATATATTAAATACTAAGACAGAAATCTATTAAAGATTTTACAAAAATTTAAGATCTTGATTTTTAATGGGTTAGAATTATTTAAAATACATAATACCCTATAATGCAAGTAATTTATTTTCTAGAGTTTAATAAAACTTAGAAGCCCACAAAAAAAGGCCTCTATAAGTAGAAGCCTTTTTGTGGTATAAGTTTCAGTATATCTTTAAAAAGTTTAAACAAATTTTATCATTAATTCTTTGGAGCAATAGGACCTGTGCGCATTGCTTTTACTTGAACCGGCCATTGCACTGGTTGCCCAGTTCTTTTATCAGTTCCAATATCTGCTTTATCTCTTGGGAAAGTTTCATTGTCTTCGCAAGCCATATAAACCATTATAGCTGTTAAAATGGCATTGCTTCTTAGATCATCAAATATGATTTTATCATAAGTGTCTCTGTTGGTATGCCAAGTGTAATTAAAATAAGACCAGTTTAAAGCACCTAATGAAAAACCTGGAGCACCCACAGCTACAAAAGAAGCAAAATCGCTACCTCCACCTCCTGGCGTTCCAGGGAAAGTAGTTTTGATAGAGTCTTTAATATTATTGGGTGCAGCGGCTAACCATCTTGTTAGAAATTCACCGGCATGTTGAAAGCCTTGTCCAGCAATATTTACAATTCTTCCTGTTCCGTTGTCTTGATTAAATAAAGCTTGTAGTTTATTTATAATTTCAGGATGGTCTTCCACAAAGGATCTAGATCCATTTAATCCTTGTTCTTCACTTCCCCAATGTCCTACTAAAATAGTACGCTTAGGATTAGGGTAAACCAATTTTAAAATACGCATAGCCTCCATCATGGTAAGTGTACCTGTTCCATTGTCTGTGGCCCCTTGCGCGCCATCCCAAGAATCGAAATGTGCAGAAAGCATTACATATTCGTCGGCCTTTTCATTTCCTTTTATTTCAGCAATGGTATTAAAGGAAGGCACCATGCCTAAATCTTTGGAAGCGGTTTCAATACTAATAATAGGATTATCGCCAGACTCCACTAAGCGGTACAAGGTTCCATAGTCTTCCAATGCAATATCTACTGTTGGAATTTTTGAAGTGTAGGCATTGAAAATTTTATCTACTCCAAAACCACTCGACCAATTGCTTGTTAATACTCCTACCGCACCCGCTTTCTCTAATATAATAGGAAGCATTCTTGAAGAGTACCCTGTTTTACTTAAACGTTTTCTCCAAGCATCGGTTTGTTCACTGCGCTCTTTTTTTAATTTATCAAAAGACTCCTTTGTCGCAAATTGTTGCCAGTTATCATCGGGTCTGCCTGTGGGTTGATGCATTGAAATCATTACAAACTTTCCTTTTACAGTAGGTAACCAGTTTTGGAATGCAAGTGAATCTTGTACATCTGGAATAATAACTATTTCTGCTTTCACTGCTTTTCCTTTTGTAGAAGGGCTCCAAGACAACTGGGTTCCTTCTAAACTTTTTACTCTAGGAGAAAGCATATCTATATGTGTGATGCCTCTTTCCCAACCTTTCCACTCACCCCATTTTTCATTTCGCGCAGCAATGCCCCAGCCAGTATATTTATCAACTGCCCAATCGTTGGCTTTTTGCATTTGTGGAGTACCCACTAATCTTGGCCCAATTTTATCAAATAGTTCGTGTGCTAATGTTTGCAATTGTGAATGACTATTTTCTTCTTGAACAATTTTTTCTACTACAGTTTGTGCAGATAAATTATTAACTGAAAAAATGCAGGCAAGAAGTAGAAGTTTAGTTATACATCCTGTGTAACTAATGCGTAGAATTTTATCTTTTTTCATATACTTAAATGTATGAAAAAAACTTCACCCACAAACTATTCTGGTTTCAATTTAATCTTGGTAAAAATTTGCAGATGAGGCAGTGCCAGCACAGACAAGCTAATAAATAGCAGTGTAAAAATACCAGAAGCGTCTTTACTATTAAGGGTTAAAAAGGTAATATAAATGAAGCCAAACCAGGCCATTATGGAAAAGGGAGCTGCTTTAATAAGCAGATTCTTCCAGCCATTAAAATCATTGGGCATACTAAATGTGATTCTTATTTTATCGAATGATAATAAAGAGTGCCAGAAACCAAAATAAAAGGCAAAACAAAGCCAAAGAGGCATATAAAAAGCAAAACTAATAAGTATGGCTTGTTGTACAATTGAATAGTAATAGTATTTATTATTTGAAAAAAACTGCGCTTTGAAAAAGAATAATATAAAATAAATAGCAGCTAGCCCTATAAGTGTGATGGGATAAATTTTATTAGCTAGTCCCACCCATTGACTTTCATTAAAGGCAGAGCGCTCCATTCTAATAAAAATTTGTAAGGCAAAATGTATATTTTTTGAAAGTAATAATAAAATCCATAATAGGCCAATTATGGAATAGGCAAGTTTCTGAATAAAGTTTTCAGATTTGCCTAGCCAATCCATTTCTCCAAAATGATAAGCCGTAATAAGTATAAATATAATTAAAGCTGCAATGGGGAAAAAATACCAAACCAAGGCGTAGCCAATAATATTAGCAATATATTTTAAAAGAAATAATTTTTGATTACTATCCGATTTATGTAAGTGTTGGTCAATGTATAAATCAAGGGCTCCATGAGGAACTCCAAAAAGAATAAGCACAACAATTAAAAAGGAAATTTGAGTACTGTTATTTAAGACAAAAACAATATCAATAAGGAATAAAAGAAATGCAAATAATATTAGGTAAAGGCGTAGTTTGATTTGCATGTATGTAAAATACAAAAAAAAGGGGCAAGTAACCAACTTGCCCCTTAAAAGTTATTGTAATATATTAAGCAGCTTTTCTACTTAAGCTATAAATAACCAAACCAAAACCTATTTTGTTGACAGCGTCTCCAATATTGTAAATAACGTTCATGTCAATTCCAATATTCTTGAAGCTAGCATACCATTGTCCATCGGCTGTGCCAATTAAATATCCTAAAGGATAAATAGCCCAACC
>JBAXPJ010000163.1:0-3869 GCA_037132335.1 Sediminibacterium sp.
TCAAACCATGAAAACAACAAAAATTATTTACTGGATAAGCACAGGTATTATTTGTTTATTCTCATTAGGCGCCATACAAATGAACTCTCAAATGGCTATTGATGGCGCTAACCATTTACTTATACCTCGTTACCTAGGTATTGAAGTGAGCATTGGCCAATTAATAGGTTGTGTTCTTTTAATTATTCCTGCTATACCCGCTCGTTTTAAAGAATGGGCTTATGTTGGTTATGGTATTATGTATATTACTGCCCTAAATGCACATTTATCGGTAGGTGATGCCTTTATACCTTTTGGTATTATGGCTGTTATTTTCTTTGCATTACTACTTACCTCTTATATTAGTTTTCACAAACTACAGGAAGCGAAGAAATAGTATTACCGCCCCTGTAATAAGTAAAATACAGAAGCGTTTTAATTGTCATAATTCATTAACTTGAATGGGCATTTAAAACGCTTTTTTATGAAAAAAATAATCTGGTTATTCTTCTTTCTTCCTTTTATAGTTTCGGCACAAAAGCCAGTTATTAAAATAAAATCGGGTGCCATTAGCGGTATTGAAAAAAATGGACTCATTGTTTTTAAAGGTATTCCCTTTGCAGCACCACCCGTTGGTGGTTTGCGTTGGAAAGCACCACAACCAGTAACACCTTGGAAAGACATTAAAGAGTGTACCGCCTTTGGCCCTAGTCCTTTTCAAGCTAGCCCAGTGCCTTTTATGTGCTGGTCAGCAGAATATTTAATTCCTAAAGAACCCATTAATGAGGACTGCTTATATTTAAATGTTTGGGCACCTAAAAAAACAGCGCAGAAAAAAGCAGTACTTGTTTATATATATGGAGGTGGTTTTAGAAGCGGTGGTGCTGGTTGCGATATTTATGATGGTGCGGCCGTTGCCAATAAAAATGTTGTATTTGTAAGTATTAATTATAGAGTGGGTGTATTTGGTTTTTTAGCACATCCTGAATTAAGTAAGGAAGCCCCTTATCACAGTTCTGGTAATTATGGTTTATTAGATATGGTTGCTGCTTTACAATGGGTGCATGATAATATCTCTGCATTTGGTGGAGACCCAAGCAGGGTAACCATTGCAGGACAATCGGCTGGCGCTTTCGCCGTAAATTTTTTATGCGCTTCTCCATTAACCAAGGGTTTAATACATGGAGCCATTGCAGAAAGTGGTGGAAGTATACTACCAAGTAGCATTAGACCCAATATACAATTAAAGCAAGCCGAACAACAAGGTGTAGAATTTGCAAAAAATTTAGGTGCAAATTCAATTCAAGCATTAAGAAATAAAAGCTCTCAAGAAATATTAGCAGCAAATGGAGGATTAAGCGCCCCTTTTGAAGATGGTTATTTTTTACCAAAATCTATTTTTTCAATTTATGATAAAAATGAGCAGAACGATGTTCCTTTATTATTAGGTTGGAATGAAGATGATAAAATTATGGGGAAGCCTGCTACTGCAAAAGATTATGTAGAAGGGATTAAAAAACAATTTGGTAAAAATGCTGATGCAGTATTAGCGCTATACCCTGGCAATACAGACGAGGAGGCCGCAAAATCACAAGGCGATTTAAGTAGAGACCAAACATTTGGTGTGCAAGGTTTTGCTTGGGCGAATATTCAAACAGCTAAAGGAAAGTCTCCGGTGTATGTATATAATTTTAATAGAAAATTACCTGCAAGTAGCCCAGAGACCAACTTTGGAGCCTTTCATACAGGTGAAGTAGTTTACGCTTATGATAATTTATTTACTGTGAATAGACCATGGGAAAAAGCCGATCACGACCTTGCTAAAAGTATGTCTACCTATTGGACTAATTTTGTAAAAACAGGAAACCCCAATAATAGTAGTTTAGTAAAATGGCCTACTTATAATAAAACTAGTATGCAAGTATTACAATTAGATAAAAAAATTGAAACTATTAAACTACCTACAGAGAAAAAATTAGAACTGCTTTCTAGTTTGTATTAACAGGCCCATAATTTAAAAACTAAAACGATCTAATAGCGCGGATAAATGCCGAATTATAATACTTCGCTCCAAAACTACCAGAGCTGTGTAATTATAAGCCCAGGCCTGAGTAATTTTGTACAATTTCGGTAAATGCACAGAAAGTTTATAGGACTTCCTATAAATCCGAGGCGGATAAAATAATCTTTGATACGGATTATAAGTCGGAAGCAGACATTATTATTTACGAAACAAAGTACAAGAGAGAAGCAAAACCTTATTCGGGAATTTGGTTCTGGACCACCTATAAAAGTGAAGCCGATTGGCAGGCATATTTTACAAAATACAAATCAGAGGCCAACTTAAAAATTTATATTACTAAGTACAAAAGCGAAGCTGGGATGAAATAACATTTTTTAAAATTAATTTTTTAAGCCTGTTTTTTGGGGACTTAAAAAATTAGGTGATAAGTACCTTCACTTTAAAATTAGAGGTCAAATTTGAGTCTAAAAAATCTATACAAATTGATTTTGATCTTCCAGTAACAAGCAGTTTTTGTCTTGTGTACACCAATTTTCGGGGTCTATTGTTTTAGAAAATAATTATTTACAGAGCTCAACTGCAACCCCGTTTTACTACCCAAATGGGTAATTTGTTTTGATGTGGTGCTGTTTTAAGTAAAAAATAACTACCCCAAGCGCAATCATGATGATGTAACTAAGTGGGTTAGCAAAGTTTAAAGTCCAACCAAACAACTTTAATCTTTTGGAAATTACAAGCCTCTTATCTTCTTTATTAAAATAGAATATGCCGAGTTTCCAGTTCTTCGGATCATCATGCCATTTATTCTTTAGTTCTTGACTATACATATTTTATTGTTTTACTTATTTACTTACCATTGTATTTATCCCTTAGAAATTTATCAATCTCCTTTAATCCAGTATTAAAGTCACTTATAGGATTCCTGTATTCTTCAATTAAAGCTAAAGGACCATTGAACTTTTCTTGTTCAAAAACATACATCAATAAATCCCTTGTTGATGATGGGTACTTTAAAGACAGTTTTATTAATAATTCCGTTTCTTTTTTATTAAACTTTCTTATGACTTTTGCTATGGATTTTAGGAAATCTCTTCTTGCATCCACCGAAATTCCCTTTATTAATTTAAGGCAATCTAATACTTTAAGCATTTCGGTATTTTCTTGTGTAATGACGTGTTTTTGAAATAGAAACTTAATGGTATAAATACCCCTTTTTATTGGAGGCTTAAAGGTATTTCTTCCTATAAGTATTACTTTAGTCTTATTGGGAGGTAATATATTTTTATGTATTTCATTTAATCCCGTACAATACCCTATAATTTCTCCATTTTTTACTAATAGGTCTTTAATGGCTTCTTCTTTATCTGGTCCCTTTTTTCTCTTATCTTTTGTATTGGGCTTATAATACTTCCCTTTGAATAATTTATGTATTATCCCTTTACTGGCAAATCTGTTTAATGCTTTTATAATAGCGTGTGCTTTTTCGGCGGCTTCTTCAAATTCCGAGTACGAAAATACATACCCTTCATTAAAGGTGTCAATCTGACTTTTTACGCTACTTGTTATGGTGTTTTTGGGCTCCATTTTGCTAAGGTACAAAATTTGTCTAGTTTATTAGATAATTATTATGACAAAAATCGTTATTTAATAAGACAATAGTGGGCGCATTAAGCCTTTTTAATTAATTTGAGTAAAATTAATACTATGAAAAAAGTAATAGCCTTTATGGCTTTTGCAATGTTATTTATTATTGCAAACGCTCAAGAAACTTCTAGTTACCAAAAACCTTCCAAAGAAATTGCCGATTTATTGTTAGCACCTCCTACGCCTACTATTAGTGTAGATGGAAAAGCGCAATATATGTTAG
>JBAXPJ010000164.1:0-3828 GCA_037132335.1 Sediminibacterium sp.
TAACATAAATATTTCTATAGTAGGCAAGCGTACCATGTGCTTGTAATTCAATTTGTTCTTTTTCAAAAATAGGAATACTGCGATCCCAATAATTTTCAAATGTGAGGTTGTCAACAGTTAAAAGGCCGTTTAAATAAACAGTTACTTTATCACCTTTCATGATGATATGAAAATTATTCCATTGTCCCACTTTATTATCTGCATATACCAAGGGCATACTTTTGTTCTTTAGATTGTTATACAAACCACCAGATCCCACTTGAGCACCCACTTGACGGTTAACAGAGTCCCAAATTTGCACTTGAGGACTTCCTCTTAAATAAATACCTGCATCTCCTTTTTCAGCTATTTTCCAATCTACAAACAATTCAAAATTGCCATATTTTTTTTCAGTAACTATATTATCACCATGTCCTTGAAATGCCAACAAGCTATTTTTTACTTGCCAGTCTTTTTGCATTTGTTCATTGGCAATTTTTTCTGCTGCTTTTAAATTAGCGGCAGACATTTTATTTCTTTCAATGGGGTTAGCCACCAAGCCTTTCCATCCTGTTAAATCTTTTTCATTAAATAAATTTTCAAACCCATCATTGAAATAAACACTGCTCATTTGTTGCGTAAGTTTACTTTGTAGTAGTGCACCCTCTTTCCCTTTTAACAGAGGCAAGGCCTTTACTAAAATTTCTCTTACTGCAGGTCCTTTTATATTTTTTTCGCTTAACGCTAATTTTGCCACCAATGTTGCCGCAACTTTATTTACAGCTTCGTCATTTAATGATTTACTTATAAACATAAAACTTGTAAAACCAGGAATAACTGATGCTTCTTTAAGTATATTTCTTTTTTCACTTACATTTTTTGCATTTCCCATTTGGTCTTGCAAAAGAAGTAAGCGCTGCACATTTGATTCCTGCGCATTACTATTAAGCACAAAAAGAAATATAGCAATGATTGAAAAGATTAATTTATTTTTCATATTTGTTAATTTTAATATACAATCTAAAGAAATCTACGGAATAGAAAAAGTATTTTTTGAGAATAGTAAAGCATTGTTTTTCAATTGATTACAATGTAAAATAAGGGATCCAAATGAGTTAATTCAATTGGAAGGGATAAAATTCATCGGCTAAACATTGAATATTTAATTTTTTAGTATCATTTTGATACTAATTTATATATTTTTCATATTTTAGTTACTCAATAAAATTAAAAAAAATATGAAAAAACTATTCTTATGCTTTCTTGTATCGGCTTCAATAGTTGCATGCAAAAACGAAGAAACCAAAAAAGTCAATGACACAGTAAAAGATAGTGATACTGGCAGTTGGACTTCTTTAGATTCAAAAACCATTAAAGTAAGACAGTTGTTAGAAGCCTATGTAAAAAATGACTCAAGTGTTATTTATGCAATTATGGCTGATACAGTAAAAGTTAGAGAGCAATTTGCGAATAACCAAGAGGATAATGGAACTAATAAAATTGATCTAGGAGGAAGAACAGGTTTTGCTCAAGGCGAAAACTCACATCATATGTTGTTTACAGATATTAGTTTAACTACCGATAATATGAGAACTTTTGTTTGGGATAAAGATGGTGGTACTATTACAGGCTATTGGGGCATGTGGTCAGGTACAGGTAGATTTACAAAAAACAAAATAACAGTACCTGTTCATATCTCTTACGTATGGAAAGATGATAAAATCACTAGCATTTACCGTATGTTCGATCCAGGTCCATTGAGAGCTGAAATTGCTGCTTCTCAAAAGAAATAACAATTTTAATTTAAGTTTGGAAAAATACAACTGAGGCCTCTAGCAATAGGGGCCTCTTTTTTGAAATGAAGGCATATCCCAAAAAACAATAGGCTTGAAAGCTATAGTATATCAATATATTACTTACCTTAAAAAATGGGAAACATGGAAAGAATTTGGAAGTGATGACAAAGGAAGAGGTTTTACAAAATAAACTTATTTTGATATTTCTAAAACCAACATTAATAAAAAAGAAAAATGAATATAACTATAATAGGTGCCTCGGGTGGTATAGGTCTAGAGACTGTAAAAAGAGGATTAAATAGAAACCATACGATAACCACCCTTTCTCGATCTGAGATTAAAACAGAACAGAACAATTCGTTAAAAATGATACTTGGCGATGCCACTCATAAAGCTGACTTATCAAAGTCAATCCAAAATGCAGAAGCTATTATTGTAACATTAGGAACTAGTAAGAATATGAAAGCCACTACCCTGTTTTCAGATTTTGCAAAATTAATTGTGGAAATACATAGGGAGAACAAAATTAATGTTCCATTTATTTTTGTTACAGGATTTGGAGCTGGAGAAAGTAAAAATTATGTTCCATGGTTAGTAAAGATGTTTTTAAAATACATGTTGAAAGATGTTTATGCCGACAAAACAAAGATGGAAGAAATTATTACTGCATCAGATTTAAATTGGACAGTGGTAAGGCCAGGAAGACTATTAGACAAGGAATTGACAGAAAAATATCGTGTTGAAAATAAATTATTCAAAGGAATGAATATAGGCGGAATAAATAGAGCAGATGTTGCAGACTTTTTAATAAAACAAGCAGAAAACCAAACAGCATTAAAAAAGTACATTGGTATATCTGAAAAGTAGAATATGAGAGATCTAAAAGCCGGAATTTATATCAATAGCACTGCCCATTTGAATGGCAGTTTCTTCGAACATGCAACTATATTAATCGTTCAACACAATGAAGAAGGTAGTTTAGGGTTTCTAACCAATAAGTTCTTTGGAAAGTCGCTGCATGAACTCATTGAATTCAATCACGCCAAACCTTATCCACTGATGGATGGTGGCCCCGTTGATAGAGAACACCTCTTTGTATTGCACAGTCGACCCGATCTTATTAAAGGGGGCGAACAAACACCCAATGGTCTTTATTTGGGTGGTAATATGGATCAAGTGATAGAAGCTATCAACAGCGGAGCTGCCAATCAAGAAGAAATCCAAGTTTTTATTGGCTATTGCGGATGGGATCCGGGAGAATTGGAAGCGGAATTAGAAGAGGGAAGCTGGACATTCATATGAATTCTTTAAGTCCAATATACTTAACTTCAATCCCATTCACATCTACAAGTAATTTGTTTGGAAAAGCATCTTCAAATTTTACACCATCAATCGTATTCAAAATATCAATTCTCAAAGGCGGATATCCTATTTGTGTAACATAACCTTCTTGCATAAAATCAGACTTAGTTAGACCTAGACTTGATAAACCAAATTCTTTTATTGCAATAACTAATTTTTCTGCATTAGTTTCTGAACTATTGATCCAAATATCTAAATCTCCAGTATGCCTTGGTTTGCCATGAAATGCTAATGCGTAGCCACCAACCACCATATAATCAACCTGGTGTTTATTAAGGAGCTTTACAAAATCTTCAAAATCTTGGGCTAATGTCATGCTTTCAGTTTTCTTCTTACAACATGTGACTTATCCATCCTAGTAGTTTTTAAATCTACAGTTTGAGATATTAAAAATGTCACCGCTTCAAGCCTTTTTATCAAAGGTTGAGCTAACCAATAGTTCAAATCATTCATTTTTTCGTCAAATGAATTTAGTGGCGCTTTATGTAAAACTGGTGCGATATTCATATTCAGAATTGACTATAAAGTTACTTAAAATAATGCGTTTTAGAATGGTGTTTTCATGACACAACAAAGGACCCACGATTTAACGTAAGTCCTTGATTTTCATGTAGCGAGACCGGGATTTGAACCCGGGACCTCAGGGTTATGAATCGACCAAATGTGTTACATACATTTGATTTTCAGTTAG
>JBAXPJ010000165.1:0-3782 GCA_037132335.1 Sediminibacterium sp.
GCTTTTTTTGTGATTAAATAGAATTCAACACACATTAAAGGCACAGTTAATAACCAGTCTACATAACGGAAAAAGGTTGGACTTTCATGCGTCTCTAAAAAATAACCACGCATGTAATAATAGTGAACAGCAGCAATAAAAGTGATTAACCCAGATACCAATACCGAGGTTCTCCATTCTTTACTAGTGTTGTTCAGTTCTAAGAAGAAAAATACAGCCGCGGCCATCATGGCCATTGTGCCAATGAAGAAAGTAAAAGACACATAGTCGGTCTTTGCAATCGCCATTGAGGCATCAAGAAGAAATAAATGATCCATATTTGTTGAGTTTTGGTGAACATATTAATTCACAACACTCCACGTTTCGTTCCGGCTGTCATTATGCATTTTTTAAATACATAATGCAAAGCAATAGCTAAGCAATCGTTGTTTTTTAAACCGAACAAAAGTTAGAAATAAAAAATTAGAAAACTTGTTAAAAAATATAAAAAAAATAAAAATATTTAGCTTTGTTTAAGCTTTTGTTAAATTTTTATTTATAATTTTTAAACAAAATTATTTGTACAAACCGCATCCCATAATAATGAGCGAATTTTTAGAGAATCTACAGCCGCTTTCGTAGCCTCTTGCCATTTAGTTTTATCATTTCCACATAGTTCTGATACCATTTGAATAGCCAATTCGCTATGATGACCTCCATCTACTTCAATATGTCTTTCTATATAGTATTTAAAAATGGATATTTTGTCTGGATGCTCGGCATAAATTTTATGTAAAATTTGGGTGAACATATCTGGAATCAAATCCTCTCTACCAAAGGTAAAAACGGCGGCCTTAACATGCAATGGCGCATGCATGGCTATTTCAAAAGTGTATTGTAAAAATTGTTTTACTTCTGTTGGCATATCAACTGCTACTATACAATCATTAATGGGGATGCCTGTTTGCAACAAACTTAACAATTGATCCATTTTACTAGTATCAGCCCCCATTTGACGCATGGCAGTCAAATACAATTCAAAGTGACTTACCCTATTGCCTTGTTCATCTACATCCGACTCCTCGCCGCAAACAATTTCATTAATTAAAAAACGAGTATTGGCAGAACCAACAGGTATCCAAGGTAGGCTTACACAAGTAAGGCCTATTTGTAAAGATTTTAATAAACTCATAAAATCCCATACTGCAAACACATGGTACTTCGCAAAATGTTGGATGCCCTCAAAATCTTTTATTTGACTGTACACTTTATGTGATAATAATGCTTCTCTTGTAGGTTGGATACTTAATTTTAAAATTTCAATGGGTGTTTGCATTATATAGAATTTTAATAAAACAATTTGATCTAAATTTGTTTTGAGGCACAAAGGAAAATATAATTTCGAGAACCATCAAATGATAGAATAGAATGATAAGAGATTTTCCAAATATCATAAACCAAGATGGACAAGCACATTATTTTGGAAAAATTATTAATGCCGAAGAAAATGATAAATATTTCAATGAACTCCTAAACAAAATAGAATGGACCAATGAAAAATTGGTCATGTTTGGCAAGGAAATAACTACTAAAAGAAAGGTAGCATTCTATGGAGATAGTTTAATGAGTTACACCTACTCTAATAAAACAAAACAAGCATTGACATGGATGCCCTTACTCCTGGAAATAAAGAACCTAATTAACTCTTACACTGGTAGCAATTACAATGCTTGTTTATTGAATTTGTATCATGATGGAGAAGAAGGTATGGGTTGGCATAGTGACAATGAGAAGGAAATTATTCCCAATAGTTCCATAGCCTCTTTAAGTTTTGGCGCAGAAAGGAAATTTGCTATTAAACATAAAGTAACCAAGGAGACGCATTCTATTTTACTTGAAAGCGGATCACTATTAGAAATGCTAGGCAGTTTCCAAAAACATTGGCTACACTCCATGCCTAAGTCAAAGAAAATTATAGCTCCGAGAATTAATTTAACTTTTAGACAAATGCACACATGAAAAATAGCAAACAAAAAACTATTAAAAAGGCAAACCTGCCTTCGAAAATATGCCTGCATTGTAATAGGCCCTTCAATTGGAGAAAAAAATGGGAAAAGACTTGGGAGGAAGTGAAGTATTGTAGCGAAGGCTGTAAGAAGTATGCACGAAAAAATGATTAAAAAAACTGAGGATTTTACCTAAATCCTTGATTTTCAAATAGCGAAAAAACTTTGAGAGGCGATGATCATAAAGGAATGTACGCAAAACACTTTAATTATGAAAGTAATTTACTAATTTAAAGTTCTCATTATTTATCATTAATCAAAAACAAACTAAAAAATGAAAAAATTATTATTATGTTTTCTTGTATCAGCTTCAATAGTTGCATGTACAAGTCCTGCTGCTAAAGAAACTGCAAGTGCCGATGAAAAGTCAAGTACTGTAGAGCATATTTTTAAACCCACCTATGCAGACAATTGGAAAATAGGTGATCAAAAAAATGTATTGTTAGCTGAACAATTCCATCAAGCAATGTTTGCAAAAGATTATAAGCAATTAGGTGACTTATTAGTAGATACTGTTTCCTTTAACATGGAAGACGGAAGTACTATAAAAGGTAAAGTTGCAGTATTAGATTTTGTACAAAAGAATTTCGCACAACTAACTTTTAAAAACTTTAAAATAAATGCCATTTTCCCAACAGTGGGAGATAACGGACATCAGTGGGTTGATATTTGGGATGAAGCAGATGTAGAAACGCCAGATGGTAAAACTCAAAAATTTATTTGGATGGATGCATTTAGATTTGAGAATGGAAAAATTGTTGGCTTTATTGGATTTGTAAAATCTCCAAAATAATTGGTTCAAAGAAAAATATTTATATAGGCCTCTAGCAATAGGGGCCTATTTTTTTGTGTCATTCACTATAAAAGACAGCAAAAAGAAGCCTCCTTTTGAAGGAGCATTGCGCTGTAACAGGTTTATTGTCAGGGCTCCTACCAATTTTACCATAAAAAAGACTTTAAAAGGGTTGATCATACTGTAAAAGTAGAATTTATTACTTACCTTTTAAAAGTAAAATACTCAATCTTTTGCAATTCTAACGCAACAGTTCTATTTACAATTCTTGTAATCACTATCATTTCTAGTCAATTATTTAATCATTGAAATAGCCTATAATCTATTTCTAAATCAACATTTATGAAAAATTCAATTCTATTATTAATTACAACAATGACCCTATTTGCTTGTAATCCAAAACAAAATGAAACTGCTTCCTCTTCTGATGAGGCAGCAATGGCAGATTTTAAAGAAAATTCTAAAGTCGTATTAGCGGGTTTTGAAGCATTCACAAAAAACGATACAGTTACTTTAAACAACAATATGTCTGACACCGCTAAAATATACGGACCAGCTTATGGTGCAGAAGCGGTTGCTAGTAAAGCAGTGCAATTGCAAAGACTTGTTGGCTTACACAAAATATTTACCAATATAAAGGCCAATGACATTAAACTTTTACCCGGGGTAGATGAGGTTACTTTCAAACCCAATGGTGATGTAAGGGCTTATGTAAGAATGACAGATGACGCTATCGCCAATGGAGCTAAAATAGAACATAAATTTTATGGGGTATACCAATTCAATAAAGAACATAAAATAATCTTTGCCGATGAATATATGGATATCACTGGTGCAGTAAAAGCTGCCACTGAAGTGAAAAAATAAATATTTAATAAATTATAAAAAAATACAATGAAAAAAAGAATTTTAACCATGGTGGTGTTAGCATTAGTAGCAACAGT
>JBAXPJ010000166.1:0-3780 GCA_037132335.1 Sediminibacterium sp.
CCATCAACAGAAAGTAGTTTTACTTTTTCTCCCGATGCAGCAACTGTTGCTTCTGCTGATTGTGTAAATGGATCTTTTTTATTAGAACATCCCACTGCTAAACCAGCCAAAATGCTGCCTGCAATGAATGTTCTTCTTGATGTTGAATCGTTATTTTCCATAGTATTAAATTAAGTGGGAGTAATTAAATCTTAACCCAATCATGTACTGCTGCATCGGTTATTTTATGCTTTTTAGCAGGTAGTTGTGCTACTGGTACTTCTACCAACTTGCCATCTTGTGTAAGCATTTTAACTGTTTTCGGAATGGTATTTGCATCTGCCATTAAACTATTCTTAGACGAAAATATTTTTCGTAAAGAAAAGCCTGCAAGTAGGGTTAGCGAACTTAATCCGCCCCAACGCAAAAACTTTCGTCTGGTGTCTGTTGGTTGTAATTGATTTGACATAACCTTATAGAATAATTAGTGAGAAAATAAAAAAGCCTGGCTGAATTATTCATCGAACCAGGCTTTTTATTTGGATTTAATAAGTTTAATTAAAACCTAAACTTATTTTTTTAATGTTCTGATGTAGTTAATTAAATTCCAAATATCTTCTTCTGATTCGAGCTTCTTTTTAAAGCTTGGCATATCAGAACGGCCTTCTGATATTTTAAAGAATAAAGCACCATTTGTTTGTTTTTGAACTAAATCAGTTGAAAAATCTCCTGGTTCTGTTTTTAATTGCGCAGCTTTTGAACCATCACCCAAGCCAGCTTTTCCATGGCATGATTGACAATTTTTAGACCATAATTCTTTGCCTTCTTTTATAGATGCGGCATCTGATTTTACTGGACTAGTCATTTTAACAAACTTCTCTGGAACCACCCAAGGCTTACCTTGACTTGGAATAAATGCCGAAAGAGAAATGGCTGTTGCTGTTACTGCAAACAAAGCAGAGATTCTGATGATTTTTGACTTCATGGGTTTTTATTTTTTTTGAGTTTTAAAGATAAATTAGAAATTCCATAATCTTGTGATGTTAAAGCCAATGATAAATTGTCCTTTTGTAAAATCATTTTGATTATACATATTATTATTTTGTGGTAAAATACTATTGGCATTACCCGCAAATACTTGGAAAGTGTGGTTGCTTGTTGTCATTTCTAATCCCAAACTAATATTAGGATGTGGGTTATTGGTTACATGCTGCGTAAGTGGTTGATCGTAATTTGCCACCAAGGCCATATTTGGAGTAAGTGAATACTTGCCCATTGCAGCAATAGCAATATGTGCATTCTCCATTGTTGGCTGTATTTCACCATTGATGTCTACATAGCCAGGAATATTATTGAAATAAGAAATGCTAGGAGCAACTTGCACAGAAAATTTTGTATTAATTTTTCGTGCAATCATTAATTCACTGAAATAAGAAATACGATCAGTAAAAGTTACAAAGTTTGAAGCCTTTCTAGTATCAATAACTGTGTTGCCAAAAAAGGTTACACTCACTGGAGAGCCACCACTAACTTTTTGCTTTATAATGGCATATTTAACAGTAGCATCCCATTGAATTCTTTCTTTGGTAAAACCTGCACCTAATTGTAATTGGTTTTTTATAACATAACTAAACCCAATTCGAATATTAGAGGGGGCAT
The DNA here is from genome assembly GCA_037132335.1 of Sediminibacterium sp. GTDB lineage: Bacteria > Bacteroidota > Bacteroidia > Chitinophagales > Chitinophagaceae > Sediminibacterium. The sequence goes on from JBAXPJ010000166.1 coordinate 1,639, forward strand.
ATAATCCAAAGAAATCAGAATAGCCATTATTAACCGTACCAAACCTATGTTGGATATCCATTTCAAAAGTTCCTTTTTTAGCTACCATTACAGTTTGGTTGTCTAATACCCAATTGCTTTCAAAAGTGCTTTTAACAGGCTTTAAAACTGGTTTTGTTTTAACTTCCTTAACAGCACTTGAGTCTTGTGCAATTAGTTGTTGAAAGCCAGAACAAATCAATACCAACGCTAGTATGCTTGTGTTCCTAAATATGATTGATAATTTTTTCATTTGTTCTGGTTTTAGTTGTTTTTAGCACCTTGTTTAATCCATGCTATTGTTAACGCATTTAGGTTAGATGGGTTTGCAGGACCACCCACTGGCATAGCGGTTGTTTTTTTTCCAGTAATCCACAAGTACAAAGAACTTTTTTCTGGTGTGCCAAGATCAAGATAGCTACCAGTGTTTAAAGCATTATAAACTTTATCAGCTGTTAAATCTGGAATATGTCCACCAGAGTTATGACAACCACTAATACTGCATTTAGTACTTAAAATGGGTACAAGGTCTTTTGATAAACTAACCGGAGTAGTAATTTCTGCTGTATTGTCATTGTAAACCGTTGCATTTTTTGTACAAGCCTGATTTAGAAATAATAGTCCAATCAACGCTAGCCCAAGTATGCTATTTTTTTTGGTAAACATGATCTTCTGTTTTTAAATGTGAAGGAAATGTTACCCGTTATTTCTGAAATTTTAGCAACAGATTTGGTTTAATGCCATGTTGATAATTAGAACTATTAAAAATGGCTAATCCAAATGGTTGATCGGTAAGACTTGTGAAATCAATGTCTTGCTTTAACACATCGGCTGTTTTTAATTTACGTTTAAACTCTAGCACCCAACCAGTTCCTATATATTTTCCAGAAGCTGTAAAGTCTCCACGGCCAGCGGTTAAAGGTGCTGCAATGAATGAAGGGAAACATTTAGAACCTACACTAGCAGTAGTGCCTGCATTATCGCTATAGTCAGTTGAAGTATTTGGGTCAATTGTTCCACCAACATAAGTTAATACACCTGTGCTACTAACGCCAGTTACTTTTAGCGCAACACCACCTGCAAGGGTATCTGTTGCTGAATAGTATAGTTTTCCAGTTGCATTAGGTACAACCCATTTTGGTACTGATACAGAAGCACCAGTTCCGTCTAGTTTTAATGACTGAGAATTGTTAAATGCACCATTACTTAAATTGGTATTTGTATTTACATAAGATGAACTGAAAGGAACAGGAGGGGTTAAATCATCGGCATGTCTTCCGTTTCCACTTCCACCAACTGTATCAGTTACTGATGGTCCACCAGCCCAATCTTGGTATTGGTCATCCATTTGGTTGGTAACTAAATCTTTGTTTAAATGACACCACCACATATCAATTTTTTCGTTAGCACCATTGGTATAGTGGTTGGCGCTTTTATTCGGTACCATTACGCCAGAGAAATTTCTATAAGGAGTAAATAAATGACAACTAGCATAACATGTTTGTGTAACAAATTTTGGCGTTGAATTATCTATATTCCATAACATGGCTAATTGGTCTTGACCCATACCATCTTTAATTAAATTACCATTCACATCAAATGTTTTTCCATTACCTCTTTGAGCCCAAAGTTTAGTAGTAGGGTTGAAGTACCAAGGTTGAACAATATTGTTGCTAGCATCTTTCCACTCTACTAAAAAATAAATGTAATTAGCATCATACATAGAACGAAGCGTTGCAGGATAGGTTTCTCCAATATAACCTGCAAAAAGTCCATTTCCTGGATCGGGAACTTGCGGTGTTACTAAAAGTTTGGTTGCATTCTCCCAAATGGGGTCTATTGTACCATCAATAGTTGGAGCAGTAGTTGTTAAATATGAAAGTAAGTCTGAACTACTTGCTGGCGCTACATTTAGCATTTGATTGCTTTTGGTACAGCTAACTAAATAGCCAAAAGACAATACAATAGATGCGGTAACCCAGAATAGTTTATTTTGTAACAGTTTCATAAGAGAAATTTTAAATGAGAAATGGTTGTTATTTCTGTTTGTAAATTTTCAATTATTAAACTAGTTGCAACAATGACCTTAATCACATAGAAATATGATATAAATCATATTATTAT
>JBAXPJ010000167.1:0-3742 GCA_037132335.1 Sediminibacterium sp.
ATATTCCAAAACAATGCAGGTGGTGCTTGGGATAACGCTAAAAAATCTTTTGAAAAAGGTGTTGAAATAAATGGTGAGATGTTCTATAAAAAATCAGAACCACATAAGGCTTCTGTAACGGGAGATACTGTGGGAGATCCTTTTAAAGATACATCTGGTCCTTCAATGAATATCTTAATTAAATTAATGTCCATTGTATCATTGGTTATTGCGCCTACTTTAGCGCAATTGCATCCTACTAAAGCAATGGAAGTTAAATCACAAACTGTTGAAATTTCAGTAATGAATACAGATACAGCAGCGGGTGCTAAACTGATAAACGATACAGCGGCTACTGTGACTATTACTGCGAATACTAAAACATTGTTACAAGCTTTACAAGAAGAAGGTATTGCTCCAGTAGACAATGTTAAGATTCAAATTAACGATGGTAAGATAACTGTAAATGGCAAGGCCTTAACAGCAGAGCAGAATGCTAAATTCTCTTCTTACCTTAAGAAAAACTAGTGGTTGATATAACTTATTGAGTATTAGATATAGCTCTTTTAGAAGAGCCTGTTGTATAAAAAATTAACAAAATCCCTCCGATATTTTCGGGGGGATTTTTTTGTTAGTTCCTATAATTTCGTAGATTGCTTACGAATACAATCGTATCATTATGAATAAGACTATCAGACCTACAGAAAGTGAATTAGATATCCTTAGTATTTTATGGGAAAAAGACAGTGCCACTGTGAGAGAAGTGCATGAGATAGTACAAAAAACAAAGGATGTGGGCTATACCACTACCCTTAAGCTTATGCAAATTATGAACGAGAAAGGTCTTGTTACAAGAAATGTTAGCTCTAAAACACATATATATACGCCTACTTTAAAAAGAGAAAAAGCGCAGGAGCAGTTTGTAGGTAAAATGATTCAAACCTTATTTAGTGGTAGCACTTCTCAATTAGTTTTACAAGCTTTGGGAAGACAAAAACCATCTGACAGTGATTTAGCTGAAATCAAATCCATGATTCAAAAAATAGAGCGTAAATAATATTCATTACTATTAATGTCAGTTTTAACTAATATACCATTTGCAATTATTAATAATATAGGCTTTGTAGCTATATTATTTTTGGTATACCAGGTTATTAAAACATTACAGGAAAAAGAAATACTTTCTATTAAAGCGGCCCATTTATTTAGCATGGCAAGTATTTTTCAATGCTTGAGCTTGGTTCAATTTATAGCTTTACTATTTTATCCTAAGCTTGGTTCGGAAATAGTAAATATTAGTTTTAATCTTGTAAATATAAGTATATCTTCTTTATTCATGCAGGCTCCTCAGGCCCCTATTGGTTGGCTTACATTTATAGGATTTGTTTATTGTATAGTTTTAGGGGCATTAATTATTAAAACGGCAATTCAATTTTATCAATTATCGGGGTTAATAAAAACTTCGAATTTTTCTGAATCCCCTAAGTATACTTCTTTCATTTATAGTTTACCTAATGCATCAAAAGGTAAAAAATTAAAAATAGGCATTTCAACTACAATCCATACCCCTATTAGTTTTGGCTGGATAGAACCCATTATACTATTGCCCATTGCTTTAGTGAATAAATTAACGGTGAAAGAAATAGAGAGTATTATTTTACATGAGTGGGCGCATATACTTAGAAACGATTATCTAATTAATATAATTACAAGTATTGTTCAAGTAATTTTATTCTTCAACCCTTTCTCTTATTTATTTAATAAAGAAATTAGCCTACAAAGAGAAATAGCCTGTGATAACTATGTTATAAACGCATCCGTTGAAAAGTTAGATTACTTAAATGCGATTTATAAAATAGCCACTGGCGTTGCGGCAAACAAGGCCCCTATTCACAATAGCTGGACAATGGGTATTTTAAACATGCCTAATGAGCTTTTGTACAGGGTGAAAATTTTGACAAAAACAAAGCAATTTAATTTTATTCATTCTACGCAACTAATCTTGGCTTCTTTTATAGCTTGCTTATTATTTTTTATTCCATTTAACAATACCCCATCTAAGTTGTCAACCAAGGTTCAGTCAAAGGTATCCTTGGTGTACATAAAAGTTCCTAACGGTGTTGAGTTGAATCCTAACAGTGTTGATGTCAAAAAGCCAACACCTGTTTATACCTCTATTCATAAAAATAGTCACCTTATTAAAAAACATAGTGAAGAAAATACAGCGATGGTGAATTGGAATGATGTTGGTCGTCCTTCTAATTTAATAAATAAGTCTTATGATGAGATGGTGGGAAAAACATTGCAGTGGATAAAAAAACGCGAGGTAGAGAATCAGTATGCTAATTATGAAGAGGAAAAAGAAGAAGTTGATTTTGAAATTGCAGAGAAACTATTAATGCGTGCCATTTTTACCAACTACCAATTAAAAAGAGAAATCTTAAATGATCGTTTAACCCAGGCTACAGATGAAAAAGAAGCCATGGATTATGTGATGAATAGTAAAGAGTGGGAACAAATGCAACAATTTGAAAAGTGGACTGCTGAATTTTTGAAAAAACATCCCCTACCTGAAGATAATACTACTACTACCTTTGCTAGTGTAACTTCTCGCTTAATTGTTTACTAATTTCCTTTCCTCCCACGCAGAATAGCATATCTAAAATACTTAGGTTCTGAATAAATCCTGAAGGGCTGGTAAATACCTGTTGATATTCATGTTGAATAGGAAACTGAGCATAATTATTCGGCTGCCAAGGATGTAATGTTTTATGGTTGCTACTTAAAGCACCCTTATCCTCTTTCAATATATTTTCAATTAGCTTTATTTTTTCTACATGGTCTTTGAATGCTATCAATTCCCATTTACCCTTAATCACTTTTTGTAAAAATAGATGACAGGCTTCTAAAAACTCAACTAAGAATGCTGTTTTTGTAGAGTAAAGCTTTTCTAAATTGGCTTCATAGTATTCAAAATAAGGTGCTCTTTTATAACAGGTTTTAAGGGCCTTGAAATGTTGAGCCTGCCAAGGTGCATCATAGGCAATGCGAATATTTTTAATAGCTGTTTTCTGGTCTCTACCACCTACGATAGGTATGGTTAAGGGTAAAGGCCCTTGTGCACTTAAAATAACCATTTTATTTTTGAAACTCATTTTAGTAAAAGGCGCATGGCTGTCAAAACAAACTTGATTTTCTTTATAGAGTAATTCTATAAAGCAAATGTTTCCAAAATATTGATAATCGGTTACTAGCATGTCTTAACAAAAACTTATGTAAATATATTTTTACAATCTCCAATTAACTAATAATTTTATATAAATCTTTACATGAAGCCCATAAACTATCTATTTCTAGCTTGTATATTATTGCTAACTGCCTGTGCCGCACCTAAGAACTTAGAATTTAAAGGTATTGAGTCCTTGAAAATAGAAAAAGCAAGCTTTGGTAAGAATATTTTTATTGCCTCCTTTGCATATCATAATCCCAATAATTTTAACCTTGTTATCAATAAGTTGGATTGTGCAGTTTATATCAATGACGAGTTTTTTACCCAATACAAAATAGATTCTAATTATGCTATTGCTGCCAATGCTAATTTTGCATTACCTGCAAAAATGGAAGTAGATTTATCGCTATTATTAAAAAATAGTGTGGATATACTTTTCAATAAACCTATGAAAATTGGTATAAAGGGAACTGCCACTATTTCAAAAGGCATGTTTACTAAAACAGTTCCTATTGAATTTGAGACAAGTCAGAA
>JBAXPJ010000168.1:0-3722 GCA_037132335.1 Sediminibacterium sp.
CTGTTGTTCTTCTAAAATCTTTTTAAAAAAAGCGTTTGCATTTGTAATAATATTTCTATCTTGTTTGTTATAAATGTAGGAAAATGTGAACAACAATAAATCTTGAACCGAAACTAAATAAATATTCCATCTTGCAATGTTCACTGATGTTTCAAAGGGCAAATCATTTAATGATTTATAAAAAGTAATTCCTCCCATTCGAGTTCTTAAATATCCATAAAGAGTAAATTGAGAGACAAAAGCAGATTTATTGCTTATAAAATTTCTAAGATCGTCAAAATTTGTTATTTTTTTTTCCCCTAAAAAAATTTTTTTTGCTGGGTTTATTAAAAAATCTTTAAATACACCTATAACTTGTTTGACCATATTTTTTTGATCAAATTGCAAGGAAATATTGAACTTTTGAAAAAATTTCATCTTTACTAATAAATACAACTCAACTAGTCTTAAATCAAATAAACAAAGGGGGAAACAATGGCTACACCAAAACAAGAAGCCCATTGGCAGAAAACTAAAGGTTTAATGTTTATAACTTTAGCGATCTGGTTCTTTTTCTCGATAGTTGTCTTCATGTTTGCCGCTGATTTAAACAGCGCAAGCTTCTTAGGTTATAAATTAGGATATTATATGACAGCGCAAGGTTCGATGCTGTCGTTTATCATATTAATATTCTGGTCAAATAGCCGACAAGAAAAAATTGACAGAGAGTTTGGTTTCTCTGATGAAGATAGGGAGGAAGACTAACAATGGCTAAAACTTCAAAACAATTTATCCAAGATTTACCTAAAATCTACGGTACGTATACCGGAGGTTTCTTGCTGTTCATCATATTGATGGGCATCGCTGAGAAAATGGGTGTGTCTGGAAGAAACATCGGACTAGCGTTCGTGGGTTTCACAATCTTTATCTATGCGGTAATTGGTTGGATCTCAAGAACAACTGATGTTGATGAATACTACTTAGCAGGAAAAAAAGTTCCAACAGTATACAATGGAATGGCAACTGCAGCTGACTGGATGTCAGGTGCGTCTTTCGTTGCAATGGCCGGCGGTATCTACTTTGGTGGATATGTTTACATGGCATTCCTAATTGGTTGGACTGGTGGATACGTGTTAGTATCAACTCTTCTTGCTCCATATCTTAGAAAATTTGGATGTTACACAGTTCCAGATTTTATTGGAGCTAGATACGGTGGAAACCTTGCACGATTCTGCGCGGTATTAATTCTATTACTTGCATCGTTTACTTATGTGACTGCACAAATCGCAGCAACTGGAAGCATTGCACAGAAAGCTTTAAGTACGCCAGCTTTCCCTGTGTCATTTGAATTTGGTTGTTGGACAGGTTTAATTACTATTCTACTTTGCTCTATGCTTGGTGGAATGAGATCTGTTACCTGGTCGCAAGTTGCTCAGTATATTGTGTTAATTATAGCTTACTTGATTCCTATCTTCTGGATATCTTGGAAATACAATTTCGGAATATTTCCACATATAATGTTAGGAGATGAGGTACAACGACTTGCTGCACTTGAACAACAATATGGACTTACGAAGCATACTAAAGATGTCTTGGATGCTGCCAAAATACCAAACGACTCGCTTGGGAACGCTACAGCGCTTAAATACATTGTAGGCGGTCACTCAACAGTTGCTGCGGGACACGAAGTTGCTTGGAGATATATTTCTCTTGCAATTTGTATGATGGTCGGCACGGCTTCTTTACCTCACATTTTAATGAGGTACTTCACAACTCCTACTGTAACTTCAGCTAGAAGATCTGTTGGTTGGTCACTATTCTTCATTGGACTGCTTTATTTATCAGCACCGATGCTTGCAACAGTGTCTAAAATCAGCTTGCTAGATCCTAATTTACCTACAGCAATTATTGGAAAGAAAATTTCTGATGTAATGCAAATCGAGTGGGTGAAAAACTGGATAGCGGTTGGTCAGGTGAGGATTGTAGACTTTAACAATGATGGCATTCTGCAATTAAGTGAATGGTTCATGAATGAAGATGTGGTTGTTCTTGCAACTCCTGAAATAGCAGGTCTTCCATACGTGATCTCTGGACTTGTTGCTGCTGGTGGATTAGCAGCTGCGATGTCAACTGCGGATGGTCTAATTCTTGCTATGGCTAATGCAATCTCTCACGACGTCTACTACAAAATGATTAATCCAAAAGCTTCAGTGCAAAAAAGATTAATCGTTGCTCGTGTTCTTTTAGTTGTGCTTGGGTCGCTTGCTGCAATTTTTGCATCATTCAGACTTACAGGTATCTTAGGAGCCGTTGCGTGGGCGTTTGACTTTGCAATGTCTGGATTGTTCTTCCCACTTGTACTTGGTGTATGGTGGAAGAGAGCAACTCGAGCTGGTGCAATCGCTGGAATGATATTAGGTCTTATCGCTGGATTTGCTTACCTGGTTTGGGTTGGCGTTCCGAATAAGGACATAACATTCTTCATGGGTGCAACACCTTGGAAGGACATTCACTGGATATTTGTAGATAACTTACGATTTGGTATTCCTGGAGCTTTAGTTAGCTTGATTGCCATGGTTTCTGTAAGTTTGATGACAAAACCAGAATCTAAAGCGGTTATGGACATGGTTGATGAAGTGAGAATAGCTTCAGGCAAAACTGTCATCAGATCAGCTTAAATAAAACTTTTTCTCAAGGGGCGATTTATTCGCCCCTTGAACTTTCTAAAAAATAAAATTTTCTAAGTTATGCCAGTCTGGGTTCTTATTCTTGATTATATTATGGGAATGATTATGTGGACGCTTATTGGCAGAACGGCAATGAGCATTTTCCAAAGAGAAGATTCTAATTTCTTTTTTATGAAAATGTTCGTGAAATTTACAAATCCTATTATTAAACCTTTTGGCATTTTAACTCCAAGCTTCATCATAGGGCCTTTGGTGCCTCTTTATGTCGCTTGGTTTTTTTATATGTTTAGATTTTATTTTATGCCTTGGGCTCTTGGCTATTCAGTAATGGGGATGCTTTCATTTCCTTTAGAAAGTGAATTTACGCAGGTACTTTTAAGTTTGTTTAGAAAATAATTATAAAAAAACGTTTTAAATTCCTTAAATTCATTTAATTGTGTGCTGTGGCACAAAATATAAAAATATCACCATCTATTCTTTCAGCTGATTTTAGTATTCTAGGCGATGAAATTAAAAGTTTAGAAAAAGCGGGTGCAGATTTAATTCACGTCGATGTTATGGATGGCCACTTTGTTCAAAATATTACCATGGGGCCTCCCATTATTAAGATGATTAGAAAATGCACAAAACTTCCATTCGATGTACATTTAATGATCTCCCCTGTTGAAAAATATATTAAAGCGTTTGCTGATGCGGGTTCAGATATTATTACCATTCACCCTGAAGCAACGGATAATTTAAAAAGAGCTGTTGGCACCATTAAATCTTTAGGAAAAAAAGCAGGCGTTTCTTTAAATCCTAAAACACCTATTAGCGCTTTAATGGACGTTATTAATGATATTGATCTTATTTTGATTATGAGTGTGAACCCTGGTTTTGCGGGACAAAGTTTTATGAGTGAAGTTCTGCCTAAAGTAACTGAACTTAGAAAAATGATTAACGATAAAAAACTTAAAATTGATATTGAAATTGATGGTGGAATTAACTTTGAAACAGCTCCACTTGCAGTAAAAGCAGGTGCTAATATCTTGGTTTCTGGAACAACTATTTTTTCTG
>JBAXPJ010000169.1:0-3622 GCA_037132335.1 Sediminibacterium sp.
AATAATTATAGTAGTATAAATACTTGTATGAGTAAGGTATTAATAACTGTTTAATAATAGGTCATATATGTCTCACCAACTATAAACAAAAAAGGCAATTTATGCCCTTGGAAAAATAAATTTTATGATATAATAAATAAAGGTCATATATGTCCTTGATAATTATTAAATAATTTGAGAGTTTTGTTATAATGGTAGATTATAAGAAAACATATAAGAATAATCCTGAGGAAATTTTAAAAATTGGACTTAGAATAAGAAATCGTCGAATTAAATTAAAATGGACTATGATGGAACTTGCATATGAGTCTGGCATTGATTATAGACAAATTGGGAGAATTGAACGTGGTGAAACCAATTTCACTATTAAAACCTTAATTAGAATATCCATAGCTTTAAACTTTGGCTTAAAAGATTTAATAAAATAAGCTTCCTAAGAATTCTAGAGTGCAGTCTTACAAAATAAGTAGTTAATTATTATATAAGGTAAATACCCTACATTTATATAATAATAATTTATAATACTACAAATGAAAAATTTAATGGTAACTAGTCTACTCCTATTAGTTGCCTGCTCCCCTTATAAGAAGATAGTCATTCCTATGAGTAAGATTCAAACTGAAAATTGGATAGATAAGCCCGAGGCCTTAGTAATATCGAAATTAGGTCCCTATAAGTCTAAAACCTTGAATGAAACGGGCTATGTCTTATTATTCGACTATAGCTCTTATAATCATACTCCACAAAAAGCACAGGCTCCTACAAATAATTACCAGCCCAATGTGAGTGTAAGTAATAATAGACAAATTATTCAGCCCACTACCTATGTAACCACTTCTGCTAAGCCTGGACTAGATGTGAACAAATATGAAATCATTAAGGAAAAAGCCATGAAGTTTTATTTTGATAAAAATAAAAATGTGATATATGTAGATGCTGTTGGCTACCCCGATTCTGTGAGATACGAACTTCGTAATAAATAATTAGACAAAAATAAAAAAGACCCTTATTGCTAAGGGCCTCTTTTCGTATTTAGAACTAAACTTTAGAAACTAATTTTGTAAACCTTTAGTATCATATATAACCTGCTCATGAATAATTTTACCATCTTTAATTGCAAACATGGCAAAAGTAAGAGATTTTTTTACTTCACCAGTTTTAGATGTGTTTTTAAATGTAATCCAAGCATGACCCCATTTAATCCCTTTGTATTGTTCATTTGTTGTTGGAACTGTCACCACCTCTAAATTAGGTGTGCCAGCATCTACAACAACACCTGTGCTTGCTCTTTGTTTTTTAAATAATTCAATTCTGTCAGACATTTTCATAGAAACAGTGTCATTATTATGAGAAGAAGTAGCTGAGTCGCTAAAGCAAGATGCAGCTGCAGCCCAATCACCACTAGCATAGGATGTAATTGCTTTTTTCATTAAGTCCACTTCTGGACCTTCCTTAACACAACTTGATGCTGTAGCATCTGTTTCAGCAGGTACTGCTTTATCAGCTGGAGTAGAACAAGCAAATAATACAGTCGCCATTAATAATGGCATCATTAATTTTTTCATTTTTTTTATTTAATTTTTTATACAATTTATTTTTTTGTTTCAGTAGCAGCTTTTATAACTCCACTTACATCAAAAAATTCATCTGTCTCAGTCATCTTGTGGTCTTTATTAAACTTAAATACTCCATAATATTTATGGTCAATTTTGGCGCCATTGATACCGTCATCTGTCCATCTTACATAAGCTCTTACATCACCATTTGGCTTGTAAGTCACCGAGTCTACTCCAGGATATAGCTGAATATCATTCGCTTTAATATTATTCACAATACTGTGCAATCCAGCAAGTCTTTGCATCAACTCTTCTTTACCAATAGTTGCTTCTAAGCCATATCCTGCTCCATGCGCTTTAAGCGAATCTGATACATACGAACCCCAAGTTTTTAAATCCTTATTGGCAAAAGCTTCAAAAAGAGTTGTTGTCACTTTTGCATTTTCTTTGAAGGTTGCCAAATTAGCATCATCAGAACTTGTTGTAGCTTGTGGTGTAGTACAAGCAAATAATGCAATGGCTGTAGCCATTACTAGAATTGTTTTTTTCATTGTTTTTTATTTTTTTAGAGCATTAAATTAGTTATTTAGTATCAAAAAGAAAGCATTTTAACCTTATTTTTTAAAAAATACATAAAAAAGGCCCCTTTTCAAAGGGGCCTTTTCCATAAAATCCTAAAATTTTACCTATTTTTTAGTTTCTGTATAAGAAGCAGCTATTTGCGCTCCATTATAATAGCTATTCTCTCTTTCAATTTGACCTTGATCATTGAATGTGTGTGCTAAAGTCAAAGCAATTTTAAACTTCTTATTGGTCTTTTTGTTTCTTAAACGCATTGACCACCAAGAATCTACCACAGAGCTTGGCCCTTCATGATCCAACATATCAGGATACCCTATTTCATCAATACCCTCAATTTCAATATCTTGTAATAAAGCAGAAATTTCTTTTTTATTCTCTTCTACCGAAGTGGATACACCATAAGCATAGTTAATATCAAAGAATCTTGCATTAGGAGCAAAATCTGCATACATAGCATCTACATTAGCTAAAGAGAAATTAGCCATCAATTTTCTCACTTTTACAATGTTTGGATGATTCTTATATAATATACCATTGGTTAGCGTTTGTTCAGACTCCATATTCTTAACCAACATAGCCGTGTTCATAGTAAAATTCATTCTTTTAATTTTTGTTCCCTCTGCATTGAATATAAATGCACAATCATAAGGAGATTGAATTTTAAAGCCTGATTTTTTATTGATAGCAAAGAACATATTAAAGGTGTACACCCAAAGACCATCTTTCTTATACTCTAAAGCATCTGGATAAGAACCTGGTGTTTTTGTAATAGAGAAATTAGTATAGTTGTTTGCATAGTTTTGCGCATTTCTAATACAAGTTGCCAAATCTTGGCCTTTGTAATCCCAATTGGTATTCATAGCATTGAAGGCCTTGAAATCGTCGGTAGTTAAACTAGTCATGGTGGCTGCATCGCCCTTTACAAAGGCTTGCATGAATTTTTCTACCACATCAATAGAAGGATGCTTGTCATAGATAACCCCATTAGCATTTTTTTGCGCGTTCACCCCTATTATCATACATAATAACAAGAGTGTTGAAAGTAATTTTTTCATCTGTTTTTTAATTTTAATGAATGTTAAAAATATGCAATTACTTTTAAAAACAAAGTAAAATAATTAGTAAGTTTTTTAAAAAAGAAAACCCTTGCAAATACAAGATTTACAAGGGTTTATAGAAAAGGGGGCCTAGCTTTATTCTATTTAGCCGCTATTTTGAATGTTTTAGTAGAAGTATTAGTGCTTTTTGTTTTAGAAGTAACTACCACCGTTGCAGTTGATAAAACCCCTGGTGATAAACTAGAAATTGTGATGGCATTCGCTGCGGCATTGGTACTTGAAATATTATTAGTAAATACAGATGTATTATCTACATCCTTAGTTACTTTCACATCAATAGTAACACCGTCCTTAGGTAAGGCTGAAGTTACATTTACATTGATAGCCTGTGAACCACCAATGGCTCCATATATTTTTGTATAATCA
>JBAXPJ010000170.1:0-3602 GCA_037132335.1 Sediminibacterium sp.
TTTAATTCTTTGGTTATTTTAAAAAGTGAAACGGAAAAAGTAGTTTCATCATCGGGATGTGCGGTAATCACTAAAATTTTAGGACCCTGTGCTGCAGCTATAAAACTACAAATAGAAAAAAATAAGAAGAGTGCTAGCTTATTCATGAATAAATATTTAATGAACCCATTTAAGAGGCTTCACTAAATTAAGCTAAAGAAAAGAGATCAAGAAAGAATTAAATAACCAAGTTCCTTTTAAATTTCTTGTAATTAGTAACCAATTCGGAAATATAACCTTCTCTATCTGTTTTCATGATTGTCTTGGCTTCCTTTGTATAAGTAGTACCTAAATGGTCAAAGAAATGTTTAGAAGAAAATACAGCCATTTCAACCATGATAGGAAAAGTATCTAAGCCTCTTTTTTCTAATAAATAATAAATGCTCTTTTTATTAAGGTTGCCCTTTGTCTTACTCACAAATCCAAGCTCTTCCAATTTTTTCAATCTATTGGCTAGCATTTTACTGGGCATGCTTTCAGGTGAGGTTTGAAATTCATTAAACAAAGACTTATGACCCCATATCATATCTCTTAAAATTAATAAAGTCCACTTATCGCCAATAATATCAAGGCTTGTAGCCACTGGGCAAATGGAACGAAATTCAATACTGTTTCCCATATCTGAAATTAATGCACAAAACTACAATTAATAATTTAATAATACAAGATGTGAAAAAAATCATATATAATTGAAAATCAATATGTTGGGTTGTTTTTAGAGATAAAATTGAACGAAATTTTAAGTATTGTAGAATTTTTTTAGTTTCATTTAGAAAGTTATATTTATGGTTCAACAAAACCTTCATACATGAAAAAACTGATCTTATCCATGACTATGTTATTTGTAGTTATGTTTGCTTTTGCTCAAACTAATGCAAAACCCACTTATTACCTTCTTAACTATTATAAAGCAGATAAAGGTAAAGCAAGTGAGTATATCGATTTAATTAAAACCTATGCTTCTAAAATTTGGAAGGAAAAAGTAAAGGCAGGTGATATCACAAGTTATTCATTATATAGCGTGGCCACAAGTTCCGAGGATGGTGGCTATGATTTAGTTTCTCTTCAGTCGGGTAGTTCTATCAACGATTTTTCAAAAACAAACACTGCAGAGTTTATGAAAAAAGCATTCCCAGGTATAGATGAAGCTATATTAACTTCTCTTGCAAGTAAGTATACAGCTTTAAGAGTACCTGTAAAAACAGAGATTTGGAAAAATGTGGATGGAATTTCAGGAGATCAAAAGTATGTCGAAATTAATTTCATGAAAACCTTACCAGGTAAAGAAGAGGAATATGTTAGACAGGAGAAGGAAGTGTACAAACCAATACATCAAGAGTTTATCAATAGAGGCAATAGAACTGCTTGGTATTTTAATCAGTTAATTGTGCCTTTAGCTGAAAATTCAAAATATAATTATGGTACTGCTAATTATTTTAACGACTGGGATAAATCTTATAGTGTTACTATAGATGAGTATGGTAAAATTTATAATAAACTTTTTCCAAAAGCTAGTATTCCAGAGACTGCAAGAACTATTGTAAAAACAGAAATATGGAAATTAGAAGTAATTGCTAAATAATTTAATTATATAATTTAAAAATAAAATAAAATGAAGAAAATATTATTAATAGTTGCAGTGGTATTAATTACTGTAACAAATGTAAACGCACAAAAGGTTTTCTCTTTACATGCAGTAAGAGTAGAAGGAAATATTGCAGCTTTTGAAAAAAGTCAAGCTTTAGATGCCAAGGTGGCTCAAGATGCAGTGAATAAGGGTGATATTGGTTTTTGGGCAGCATTAAAAGTTGAAAAATTTGACGCCTTTGATGATGAAAAGGGATATAACTATGTATTCGTTCAATGGGCAAATAGTGTAGACGAATTATTAAGCACAAAATCGGCTTGGTGGAATAATAAATCAAAAGTACTTAGCCCAGCTGAGCAGGAAGAATTAAATACATTATCTGCAACTTTTACTTGGACTAAAGATGCAAGAGATGTTTTTGTTGCTGAAGATATGTTGAATGGATCTGGTGGAGATTATGTACAATTTAATTTTGGACGTCCTGCAAATATTTCAGGTTTTATAGCTGAAAACAAAGCGCTTTGGAAACCATTTTATGAAAAAAATATGGCGAAATTAAATATGGGTGGATGGGGTGTTTCTAGAAGATTAACAACTGGTAATGACTCTGATAGCCCAACCATTATGTCATGGGATGCGTTTAAAACAATGAATGATTTAATGAAATATAGAATTGGATTCGCTTTACCAAAGGAAATGACTGATAAATCTAAAATGAGTCAATACATGCCTAATGGCTTTTCAAGTCAACCTATTTTTTCTTTTGTTAAATACACAAAAGACGCTGTTAAGTAATTTAAGCTAAGTATCAAATACAAAAAAGGCCCCTCAAAATATCGAGGGGCCTTTTTAATTTTTAAAATAAATTAGTGTTTAGTATACTCTCCTTTAGTGTTTACTGACATTAATAATTTCCAAGTAACTGATTTATGAAAAGCACCTGTTCCACCTATCAATTTTCCTATTTCAGTTAAATCAGGAATAGTGGGTGGAGTAGCCCAGCCACCATCTAATACATCTTCATAATTTACATATCCATCAGCAGATACATAATTCCAATCATAGGCAGTTCCTACTGGAGATACTACACTTGAAGTAGACCAAGTCTTTTGATTTACTGCACCTGATTCCATAGATTTTTTAATAAAGGTTCCCCATATTTTTCCTTGCAATTGATTCATTTTTGCTACATCAGATACCTTAGAGTAATTAATTTTTATATAGTTACGCTTACCTTCAACTGACTCATAGTTAGACATATTTAACATTGCCATTCCAACACGATGATCATCAATATTTAGACCTCTTTGAACGAAAACGGCTTCATCTTTACCCATAGATGCCATCACTTTTTTTGCACCATAATCAAATGTTTCATTTAAATCATGCATGTTTTGTTTTGAACCAATAGTTATTAAAAAAAGAATGTTAGGCTCTGATTCAGGGCCAGCAACTCTTTCTAATACATTCCAGCTAGTTAATTTGCCTTCTTTAACTAAAACTTGTGCTACTTTACTCCAAAAGTGTTCTTCATTTTCTAACATCACCTTTAAGTCATTGCCACCCACTTTTCTATAATCATGCATTACATAATACGGCTGTGTTAGCTGCGCGAAACTCATCATACAAATAAGCATAGTGACTACTAGAGATACTGTTTTTTTCATGGTTTATATTTTTGGTATATATAAATATAGCTCTCTAAATGAAACTAAAAAAATTCTAAAATATTTTTACAAAAAAAGCCCCCAACTTTCGTTGAGGGCTTGTGGCACCACCCGGGCTCGAACCGGGGACACAAGGATTTTCAGTCCTTTGCTCTACCAACTGAGCTACAGCGCCATCCTTTGGTTCAGTTTAATAATAAGACTATTACATCCTAAGACCTCTATGAACCGGGGAGCAAATATAGGCCAGGCGGCCTTAAATAGCAAAAAATATGGATTCTTTATTGAAAATCAGTGTTTTACTAAGC
>JBAXPJ010000171.1:0-3556 GCA_037132335.1 Sediminibacterium sp.
ATGCAAAAAAATAATTTATTCAAAATTTTCATTGCGTCCATTTTTCTAACGGTCCTTTCTGCGTGTGGGGGAGGGGGTAGTGATAGTTCATCTTCGAGTAGTAACTCATCTTCTTCAACTACTCCCACAACCAGTCCCCAGTCCTATAATTTTGGGGTATCTCAAGTTGCTGACAGTACTTCTGGTGTACTTTGTAGCTATAGTTATAGCGCCCCCAATCCTACTGTTACGGGTAATTTGCAAAGCACTTCTGTTTTGACATGTGATGCCAATACAAGATTTCAGAAAGCAAATGGAATACCAGATCATGCTGTTGGAACATTTCCGAATCCAAATAACCCTAATTCCATCGGCATTAAAGCGGTGAGTTGGAATATGCCCTTTACGCCCGTAAAAAAACCTACTTCCTCTGCTTATTCTCCTTCGGGCTATGCTTTTAATGGTGTTATGTTTGATCCTGCAACTGGTGGGGGGTGTCCCAGCACTGCTACAAGCACAAGTTCATGTTCATTAGTTGGCATGTCCACATGGAACATCGAGGCGATTGAGCCAATTCAAACTTTTAATTTTGGAATAGATAGTAACAATGCCCACGTTCAACCTGATGGGGCGTATCACTATCATGGCATGCCTACCGGCATCTTGACAGAAATGAATAAGGGAACTGCGATGACGCTAGTAGGCTTTGCGGTTGATGGCTTCCCCATTTATGCTCGATATGGCGTTACTAATACTGGCAATCCCGCATCCAGTACTAAAGTGATGGTTAGTAGCTATCAGCTTAAATCAACTCCAAGCTCAGGAAGACCGTCAACAGCGACCTTTCCAATGGGTACTTTTACTCAAGATTACAGTTATGTCGCAGGCTCTGGCGATTTAGATCAGTGCAATGGAAGATATGGTGCAACACCTGAATTTCCTAAAGGGATATATCAATATTTTATTACTGATAGTTACCCTTATATCCAGCGATGTGTATTTGGAACTCCTACTACTGGCGTTCCACAAGCGCCAACGTAAGTTAAGGCGAATTAATTAGCAGATGATCTAATTAATTTTGGTAATGTAAATTTATATCGACATTAAAATAGTCTCTTTAAATTATTTTATTAGAATATTTTTAGTACTATTTTTAATAGTACCTTTATCTTATGCCCATTTGATGCCCGCTCAAAATGGCACAATCAATATTGAAGGTAACTCTGTTTTTGCTGCAATCTCAGTACCAATCTCAAGCCTCCTTCAGTTTGATGATGATCATGATGGGCAAATTAGCAATGAAGAGTTATTTCGCCATCAAATGGCAATAGAAAAAGAAGTCGATAGTCGCTTGATTATTAAAGATGGCGAAGTCAGGGGAAAGACTACCTGGATTAATTTACTCATTAATCCCTCCCATCTATCAACAGAAAATAATAAAAGTGATGAGTTGCTTGTCCTTAAGCATTCTCAGTTTGATGGTAATAGTGGGGTAAAAAATTTAATACTCGATATCAACTTTTTTGGAATAAATCCAAATAATAAGCCAATTACCATTAAGGCTACACGAGGCTTACGCCCAACTCTTGCTTCAGAGGTCAGTATATTTACCCCCCTGCGCCATGAGCATCAATTTTTTCGTCCAGCAATTAGTATTTTCTTTGATTACCTTAAATTAGGTATAGAGCATGTTCTAACTGGTGCTGATCACTTGATATTTTTATTGGTTATCCTTGCTTCAGGATTAGGAATAGGATATTGGCTGCTCGTTATTACAGGTTTTACAATTGCCCATAGTATTTCGTTGGGTTTAGCACTCCTCGGGTATGTGAAATTACCTCCTTATTGGGTAGAGCTGGCGATTGCTGTGAGCATTATTTTGGTTGCATGTATCAATCTTTTTTCTAGTCTCAAAAATAAGCAAAAAAATACTAATGTTGGTCGAATGTTATTGGTTGTTGGTATTTGTGGGTTAATTCATGGTTTAGGTTTTGCAACAGCTATTAGTGCAATTGGGCTTGATACTTCGCATCAATTAATTAGTTTGTTTGGTTTTAATATTGGGATAGAAATTGGCCAGCTTATTTTTTTAGGCCTAACATTGCTTTCGCTATCAATAATTAAGCGCTATTTCTCAAAATTGACTGAGCAAAACATAACAATTTGCATATCAATAATTGCCTTATTTTTTGGACTGTATTGGATGGGTCAAAGAATAATTTAAGCTGAATGAATTTTTTAAGCGAGTCAGAAAAACTACTGATAAAACTTGGATTTGGTGTGATTAACCACCCCATAGGGTAGCTGAAAATTAAGAAATAACTATTGCTAAATTACTTCAATTCTCCAAAAGACATTAGTAAATATCTCTAAATTTTACTGGATATTTCGCTCTTTAATAACCCGTAATACCAAGGGCAACATATTTTCTGCCCATATATAACAGCCCCGTGCAGTCAAAAATTCTTTATTTTTAGGACGCTGCCTTGATGGCGCAAAAGTATCGTTCATAAGTGCTGTATAACGATAAACCCAATTTTCAGGATCTTCAGAAATATTTTTTGCATAACTCCCGTAATCATAGCCACTGTATTTATTAGTTAGGGCATCTGTTTTTTTTAAAAAATCATCATTAGGATCTAGCTTTCTAATGGGCAAAACAATTATAGTTGCTATACCATTATTTTGGGTGTATGCCAATACTTTTTCAATATATTCAAGTTGCATCCATTGCGGATGCTTATACCCCCCACCCGGCGAGACATAAATTACTAGCTTTACATTGGAATTCATATCTAACTTAAAATTACGCCAGATAAATTCTAAATTTTTTTCTTGTCTAGTCCCACCATTCACTACCGTGACATTGGTCCCTTGATCAATCAATAACTGTTGTAGATCGGCTGTAAATTTTTGCTGGCTAGGAACAAACTTACAATCTTCAACTCCACTACCTGTGGCATATATTTCAAATGCGGAGGTAGAAAGTGATAAAAAACCTAAACAGCAGAATGAAATAAGTAGTTTTAACAATTTTTTATTGCCTTTAGAAATAAAGGGGATCTTAAAAGCATAGTCGCTATCGACACTTTTGTAAAATAGCTTCTATTGAGCCACCGCCACCAGTTCCTAGAGCTAAGACAGCTAATAGTGTCAATTTGCATCCAATCTTAATCCACCCAAATGATCAATTTATCTTTTAGTAGCGGAATCTATTAAATAGATGCTGGGCTGCAATTAGATGCAAATTAGGGCGCTAATTGGATCAGTTTTGGATGCAAGGTAACGCAGTAAGATCCTATACAGGGACTTAACCATTGAATTCTTCACGATACTTTACATGTGCTGTGTTATCTGGGTTACATTCCTGTGGAGGTCTGTACCGCCGAAAAAGAGGCAATTACAACTATAAAAATTAAAGCAGTCTATCGTAGGGGTAATTCCCGACTAGATATTTAAAGTATTTTTTGTTTTACTAAGACACAATAATCAAAAATGGTGGAGTATGTCACCTAATAAAAAATTTACCCAACGTCGCGGTTTTCTAAAAACTTCCTTAGCCGTGGGTGCTGGAGTT
>JBAXPJ010000172.1:0-3553 GCA_037132335.1 Sediminibacterium sp.
TACCCCTCTAGCTGTAATTGCACTTCCTCCATCACTTGTAATGTTTCCACCGCTTATGGCAGTTGTTGATGTAATACTTGTTGCTGCTGTAGTTGCTGCAATAGTTGGAGGCGACAGAGTCGTAAAGCTTATTTGTGTTCCATAAGAAGTACCGAAAGCATTTGTTGCATAAGCACGTACATAATAAAGTGTACCAGCTGTTAAACCTGTAAGATTACTCGTATAGGTGCCTGTTGTTCCAGCATCAGTAGTTTTGGAATCTGAAGTAGTTGGATTTAGACTTGTACTCCAACATACCCCTCTAGCTGTAATTGCACTTCCTCCATCACTTGTAATGTTTCCACCGCTTGTGGCAGTTGTTGCCGTAATGCTTGATGCAGCTGTAGTTGCTGCAATAGTTGGATTTGGAACTGAAGCAGCATTGCCAATCATATTTCTCCATATTCCTCCAGAATATACTTCTAGTTCCCCTCCTACACTTGCAGTAGTTCCACAATTAGTACAAAATACTACTAGTCCTGTTGCAGGGCTTGCAATTCCTTGCATTTGTGCATAGGTCATTCTTGGAGGTAAAAAACCTTTTGTTGTAGAACTGACATCTAATTTTGCAGAAGCATCTGGACTATTTGTTCCAATACCTACTTGCGAAAAAACATTTGTTGTAAAAAATACAAGAACAAAAATTGATACAATAATTTTGAAGATTGGTTTCATGTGGTGATTTTATTACTTCTTATTTATTATTTATTTCACGATGCTCTTTTACTTTTTTAATGCCATACCCCACCCCTGCAGCAATTAAAAATCCAATGCCACCATCTATAGGAACATCAGGATCTGTTCCGGGATCAGTTTGCGCCAATGCAGGCAAACTTGTTAGGGCTATTAAAATAAAAATCGTGAGGCTAGTGTATATTATTTTCTCTATAGAAATTCTATGGTTTATTTTTTGCATGATGTTTTTGTGTGGTGTATGTTTGGTTAATTAGGTTGTTACTATTGCTTGATTAGTTTTTTAATAATGCGCGTTTTGCCATCATTAAATTCAAACAATAACATACCTGTTCCAGTATTGCCTATGTATATCTGCTGCGTGCCTTCTGCAGCATTTACGGTGCCCATACTTCTACCTGCTACATCATGTATGCTAATAATTACTGGGCCTTTATTGCCAGCAATTTTCACAGCTACTGTATTGTTACTGGTTATATTACCTAAAATGTCTGCACTAAAAGCGCCAGGTACGGCAGACTCCGTTGCAGTTAACCCTGTTTTTTTGTTACTGAATAATAATTCAAATCTTTTTTCTCCTTGGCTTAGTGTATCTGTCTCTACTTTAAATGCAGTGACATTTCCTTCTTGCAATTCAGTTTGGGTATGCAAAAAATTATCTTTTAAATAAACAGTAGTTCCAATTGGTAAATGGTTATCTAATAATTCAAATTGATATGCACCTGTTTGTATTGATCTTATACCTAATGGAATTACTTGGTCATCCGACATTGATTTTCTATTATCGTAGGCTAATTTGTTATTATTGGTACTAAGGCTATATAAATCAAAATTCTCATTGGCCAACTTCATAAAATCATAAATATCTCCACTAGCATCTGTAGACTTGTTATCAAAAACAATATTTAATTTATCGTAATAAACACCTGTTGCTCCTGCAACTTTTAGTGCTACTGAATTAGGTAAACCACCAGCACCTAAAATTCCTGTGGTTGGGGTAACCAAACTAATAGCAGTTGTGGGAATAGACAAGCTTGTTGAACCAGTTGATGTTACCACAAAGGATCCCATTGGAGGAATAACAATATCTGATCCACCACTAGGTGTGGCTGTTTCGTATCCGCCTGATTTTACTTTAACATCTGTTGATCCTTTAACAGGTGAGTAATAACCTATGGGTGCCGACAATCCTGAATTAGCAGCCATAACAGTTGTTAAACTAATGGGTGCACCAAATGGATTGGTTACAATATTGGGTTTATTGGCTGCAATAATAATGTTTGCTGCTGCTACATTTAAAATGCCTTGTGCACTTAAGGTAACTGTACTTGGTGTTCCGCCACCGCCAACATAATTTGTTCCTGATACCCAACCAGCTCCTGAACCTGTAATACCCTCGCCTTTTGTTCCCCTAATAAATAAAGCAATGGGGGTTTGTGCTGTCCAGTTGCCGCCAGAACTAATGGCCGTCCAGGTATTGTTTGATGCTGAATAAGTTTGTGATGAGGCTCCTGAAGTTGCGCCATAACTATTTTGTACACCTGTATAAGTAATATCAATATTACTTGCTGTTGCTAAACTAGCCAACGACACGTTTGTAGTAAAGGGATTACCAACTACACGCCAACCCCTTTGGGTACTAGTTAAATAGTGCTGTATATTTAATCCGCTAATGGTTGCTGCGCCACTTGTAGCATATGCTGTAGCACTTACATCACTTTTTAGCGTAAAATATCCTGCAGCAGCTAGTGTACCTGCTGTGGGTGTTAGCAAACCTGTAATGGTTTGCATACCTGCAATTCCTGTTGCAGTACCTGCTGTTTTGTTAAAGACTAAGTTGTTGATTGTTCCTGTTCCACTAATGTTAAAAGCATTACTTCCATTGAGTGTTAGGTTAGTAATGGTACCATTATTTACAAGCTCTTCTTGTAAGAAAAGTTCATCGATACTAGTTACTTTAATCGTCTCTGAATTAGCAACCGATAGTTGCGCCTGGCTTACACTAGTACATAGTAATAACAGGATAAATAGTTTTATTGGGGAGGACATAAACTGTGGGTTGTTTATTTTATTGCTAAAAATAAAATATTTATAAAAACATCTTGTAGTAACTACACCTATTTAATGTAGTATAACTAACTTTTTTATGTAGTAGTAGAGGTTTGTTATTGATTTTGAGAATTACACCTAAACATAGAATAACTTAATGTCAGTTACAATGTAAAAAATGACTCTGACTCTGTGTCGTAATAAATAAAAAACGCTTCAATTTCGAAGCGTTTTTTTAAAAGATGAGTCATTCGAGGTATTAATTCCCTCTTTTCAACCAGCCTTCAGGCACAGGAATAATACAAATATTCATAGACCGATTATCTGCCGAAATCATTGCCGACTGAATTTCTATTTTTTTACTATCTGCACTAAAGGTTGGATGCGGATGATCGGCTGCAGTTTCTTTATGACCTGCAGACAACAAAATCATTTCGCGCGTTTTTCTATCTATTAAATAAATATTACGCTTAAAATCATCGCCTACTGCCCAGCGTCCGTCGGGTGAACCATTTACATGCCAAAGCCCGCTGCCACTTGGTGTTTGACCTATGATAGTCATTTCTCTAGTTCGTAAATTCACAATACCCAAACCGGTAGGTTTTTCTCTGGTACCTGAAGGACCCCATTCCGTTTCTTGACCAGGATTACTGCCGCTAACTGGCGTACCTGCTAATGCCATATTATCTGTGCCTGGCACTTTTCTATGCCCCATAATGGCAATGGCTACTTCGTTTTGAGTAATCACCGCTTCATGTGTTACCCATTCATA
>JBAXPJ010000173.1:0-3549 GCA_037132335.1 Sediminibacterium sp.
TCAAACCGTTCGTTTAATAGATCTGAATTTAGTTTCTATTATTTAAAACGCTTACGTAGTCAATTTTATACTGAATTGGGTACAGGGGTAGACAATATTTTTAAGTTCTTTAGGATTGACTTGGTTTGGAGAATGGCGCCAAAGTCAATGGTTCAGTCACCAACAAATCCTACACCAATTACACCGGCAGAACAGTTTGCTGTTTTTGGTAGTTTTCATTTTCAGTTTTAAGCGTACTTATTTTTCAAAATAGGCCAAACTTCCACCTACCCATTCTTTGTTTTGATTATAATTTACGCCAATCATTTGTCCTTTGCTTAAACGGGTTAAATTACTGGTAGCAATAGGTCTTAGTGCGCCTTCCTTCCAAAAATAAAAAATTCTAATTTCTGCTTTTGCAGCAGTATCGGGTGTTTGAATGATGTTAGCGTAGGTTACTTTTTTTTGTAGGATCCAGTTTTCGGGATCTTTTATTTTTTCAATAGTTGATAAAGTGATATCAATTACAACACCTTGCCCAGCAAATGAAAACAATGGCTTTAATACATAGTTGTGCAAATCTGTTGGAATAGGGTTGCAATCATTTAAGAATATTGCTTCTGGCACATTTGGGTTTTTTATAAACGGCAACAAGTATTTACTAATTCTATAAAACCAATTAGGATGCGGCACCCATTCTACATTAAGTTCTTCGAATAATATTTTCCCTTTTTCTTGAATTTCAGCTGATTGCTGTTGAAGGTCATTAAATATTAATCGATTGTAAATTCGTTTTATTGGTATTTTTTTGCCCACTCTTTCATAATACAAATTCTTTCCTTCTTTAATTAGTTCTGTAATACAAACTACAGGTATACCAATAATGTCTGAAGTGCAATAAAAATCAATTCTAGTTTTTTGTTGGTGTGGCAATACTTCTAATAGTACCACGTTTTCTGCTGGGTGGTTTGCTAAGATGACTTCTTTTAATAATGCTATATATGTATTTTCATCCAATCCATTTAAAAAACAAGAATAGTTATCTGGAATTTCAAAATGATTTTGAATGGCTTGATTGTGTATTAACTCGTATCCAAATAGGCTAGGAAAGCCTTGCAGTTCAATTAAATGCGGAGTTATTTGGCCTAATGCATTTTCACAAATGCCAAAATCAAAAATTAAAAATTGTGGATGAATATTTTCGTTTGGTATTTTTTCTGATAATGGAATGGCGCCTTCGCTTAATTGTATAAATTCTTTTGAAACGATTGTATCTACTATGCTTTCGCAGGTTTCAAGTATTTTATCTTTAAATGCTTTATCAACAAAAATGGGCGTTTCTGCAACCCTAAAATCTAATGCATTTGGATAGTTGCATTCAATATCCAGTAAAAAACTTTCGTAAGTCTTTTTAGAAAATGCTATGTTAAAAGCGTTGCGCAAAAAAGGTACCATAATGCCTAAATTTTAAATTGGCTAAGCCGCATTTATGCTACTGATATTAAATTCCCCAAAGCTAAATTTAAAAAATTGGGAAGAATACTATTGTAGGTTAAATTTATTTTTTCTGGGTCTTGTAATTGTTCCAGCATGCTTTTCCATTTTTCTTCTCCGTGGTTTTCTATAACGGTTTTTTTTCGGTCGGCTTGTTGTAAATACAAACTCATTCCTAATGGATCGGCTTCGGGATGAAATTGTGCACCAATAAAATATTCGTTGAATCGAATGCTCATAATAGCTCTTTCATAGGCTACATGTGGTCGATCTTTTTCAATGGCTAATACCTGTCCTCCAATTTCATTTAGTTTTGTGTAATTGGGCTCAATCACTTGGTAGTTGCGGCTATCCACAGCATAGAAAGGGTCGTTTAGTCCTTCAAATACCTTTTCATTAATACCTTCTTTTAAACAATGAACTGGAAAGACCCCAAAAGCAGTTGATTTACGAATGCATACATTTCCTACTTGGTAGTGCCGGCAAGCAATTTGAAAACTATGGCAAATAAAAAATACATGTTTTTTATTTGTGTGTTGCTCATTGTTATTCCAGGCTTCTATTTGTTGTAACCAATGTATATAGGCATTGTCCCAATCTTGTCCTTCAGATTCTAGTGGCGAACCTGGTCCGCCACTAGAAATATATACATCATATGAATTATCTGGGATGGCCATTTTTTGACGCAAATCAAAAGTATGGTAGGTATAAGGCGTTTCGTTTTCTGTGGCCCATTTTGCTACAATTTCTTGTATACAACGCATGCCTTGGTTTTGAAATCCTTCGTACAAATCAATTACAGCTATTCTAATATTTCTTTTTTCCGTTAAACCCATTAGTTTAAAAATCCATTTGGTTATAAATAACTCAAATTGGTTTTAGGGGTAAGCGTTAATAATGTTTCGTACATTAATTTAATGGTGTCTTCAATATCTTTTTTGTGTAACATTTCTACCGTAGTATGCATATAGCGCAATGGAATAGAAATTAATACAGAAGGACATCCATCATTAGCATAAGCAAAACTATCAGTGTCTGTACCAGTTGATCTGCTAAGTGTGCGTAATTGCACAGGAATATTTTTCTTTTCTGCTACGTCTTGAACGAGTTGTAATAATTTGTTGTGAATAGCAGGAGCATAAGCCAGTGAAGGGCCTTTGCCACATTGAATATCGCCTTCAATAATTTTACTAATCATTGGAGTACTTGTGTCGTGTGTAACGTCTGTAATGATTGCTACATCTGGTTTTAGTCGGCGTGCAATCATTTCAGCGCCACGTAATCCAATTTCTTCTTGCACAGCATTTACAATGTATAATCCAAAAGGCAATGTTTTATTGTGTTCTTTTAATAAACGCGCAACTTCTGCAATCATAAATCCTCCAACACGATTGTCAAATGCACGACCAATTAGAAAATCATTCGCTAATTCATCGTATCCATCTGTGTAAGTTACTACAGCACCAATATGCACACCTAGTGCTTCTGCTTCTTTTTTAGAACGTGCGCCACAATCCAAAGAAAGGTTTTCAACTTTAGGTTGTGGTTCTTTGTTTTCGTTATTACTCATTCTGGTATGAATAGCAGGCCATCCAAATACCGCTTTAACGGGTCCTTTTTTTCCGTGGATGGCAACACGCATTGACGGCGCAATTTGATGGTCTACACCACCATTCCTTTTTAAATAAATCAGTCCTTGGTCATTTATATAATTAACAAACCAACTGATTTCATCGGCATGTGCTTCTATAACTACTTTAAATTTAGCAGTAGGATTAATCACACCAACTGCAGTGCCATAAGGATCGGTAATAAAACTATCTACATAAGGTTTTATATATTCCATCCATAATTTCTGTCCGCCAGATTCAAAACCTACTGGTGAAGGTGTATTAATATAGTTTTTTAGAAAGTCCATTGACTTTTCTGCTAAAATTGATTTGCGCTCTTTTTTGTCTTTTTTTGTATTTGCCATTGTATTTATTTTAAAAAGGATATACTTATAATTCCACAAACGGCTTTTACCAACATCAGCCCGTCTATGATTGCAAGATAGTAGAGAATTGTTTGTTTGCG
>JBAXPJ010000174.1:0-3539 GCA_037132335.1 Sediminibacterium sp.
TCATTACTGGACCAATCACATCATTGAATATACTGGGATAATTAGACATCTTAGGCTTGTTTAAGGATACTAAATTTACTAAATAAAACTTAAGTTTTATTTGTTTTTTATAGTCGTCCAAAACATGGAAATAGAGGTATACACTATAATAATTAGCACTAGCCATCTTAATGTATCTAATGGCATTGACTTTATAATAAAAGCTGCGATCAATACTGCGAATATGCTAGGAATGGCCATACCTAATGCTGCCTTTTTATTATAGGCACCCGATTTGATAAATTTATAAGATGCAGGCGGCATTAAAAAAGCACAAGAACCCATCATAATAGGAAATGCCACTTGAGGAGATAGTCCCAATAAATATACTAAAGCCATACAGGGCGCGTACAAGCCAACTCCGGCAGTCATCATGGCACCTAATATAAAATTAACCACGCCTGCTATTACCAACTTCCAACCATGAATGCCAATGGCTACTCCTTCTCCATGTATCCATTGCATTTTATTAGCAAACATAAAACCAGCTGTAATTAATAAAGCAACACTAATGGTTAGTCTAATATTTCTTTCTGAAAGTTTACCAATAATATCGGCCCCTAAAATAGCACCTCCCATAGCCGTTAAAAACATGACAATTAAAGTGATAGGCTCTACCTCCACCACTTGGATAAAAATAATTGCTTGTATTAAAACGGGTAATGTATTGGCCACATTCATGGTGCCAGGTATTAATTTATCTGAAGTTTGTTTGGTAAATTTTAATAAGGCTGTTTGTGGTGCAAAGGCACCAATCCCTAAAACATCAAAAAAGTTAACGACAAAACCAATGATGCCTGTCTTCACCCAACTTACTTTTTCTAAATTATTTTTATGCTTAATAATATCTGCTCCCAGAACATAAATAAACCAAATCGCAAACAGTACTAAAATAACCCAAATAGCATTCACCATAAAGCTTGTATTTACAAGTTAAGTTAATACAAATTCTACTATTTAAGACTGTCATTGAAAATTATTTAATGCTGTATATATGCCCCTATACGCAGGTATGGAATAACTTAGTCTATTGAACCTTAAGACTTTAGCCTATTTACAATAAAATAACTTTCTTTTTAGAAGTAATAGTCTACTTTACTTATTCATTAAAAAAAATTATATGAAAAAAGTTATTTTACTATTAAGTCTATTTATAGGCTTAAGTTCAATTGCACAAGATGCTACTAGACATTTTTTCTATCTGTCTGAGTCTAAAGTAAAAGATATGGATATTTTTAGAAAAAACTACCCAGTACAGGACGCTTTTACAAGAAAAATGAATGAAGGTATAATGAATAATAGAGTTGCTCATACATCTGAAACAGGCAGTCTTTATATTCTTTCTTTCATTGACGGTGATGAAAATTTAGGAAAATATATTGCAAATAGAGCTGCGAATAATAATAAATTTACAGAGGCGAATTCAAAAATTGCAGAAGAAATGTCAAATAATACTGATGGTGCATGGAGAAGATCGACTTGGATTAGGGTAAATGAATTACAATTTACACCAGTTGATTTTAAAATGGAAAATTATAATTTTAGAAAAATTGTGATGAGAACAGTTCCTGCTAATGAACAAGAGGCTTTCCAAAAACAAATGTTACAACAGCATGAAATTGAATTAAAAATAGGTGTTAAGTATTTGAGTAGTACTTGGAGAGCTACTGATGGTTACCCAACAAATACTTACATAACCATTTTACCAGATAATAGTATTTTAGACTTTTACACACACTATGCAGATAGACAAGAAAAAAGAAAAAATAGTAAGGAATTTAATGACTCTATGAAAACAGGCGTTGTATCTAATATAACTAGAATTGACCATTTATCAAGAGTTTATTAATTCCACTTTCAAAAAATTAGTTGAATTGTTGAAAATACAGAAAAGGCCTCTAGCAATAGGGGCCTTTTCATTGAGCTATAGATTAAGAATATTTGGAGCAGTTACTCATCAAAAAAAAGCCTCCAAATAGGTAAATTAAGGTAGATTTCTTAATTTACTATCCTTAAAACAATCCTATGCGTAAATTCTTACAAACACTACTGTTGTTGATTCCTTTTTTTGCAATGAGTCAACAAAAAGCAAATTATACTTTAGCTGCTCGATTTTCCCCTAAGAAATTAGAGAAAATGATTTTTTCCTTAGCGGTAGACCCTCATTGGCTAAAACAATCTAATAAATTTTGGTACACTTACGAAACTAGCGAAGGCAAGCAATGGACCATTGTGGATCCATTAAAGAATGAAAAAAAAGCAATGTTTAACCGTGATAAATTAGCGGCTGAATTAACTAGCATTATTAAAGACCCTTTTGATGGTCAGCATTTACCAGTTGATTCGATTAAATTCATAAAGGATGAAAACTGGATTCGATTTGAAGTAAAAAGCAGTATTGAAATTAATAAAGAGGAAGAAGCTAAAAAAAATAAAGAAGAAGATATTAAAAAAGATACTAAGCCAGAAAAAATAAAAAAGGTGTTCTACTTTGAATATAACTTAGTTACAGAACAATTAAATGAATTAGTGGGTTTTAAAAAACCAAAAAGAAAACCTAATTGGGCGAATATTTCACCTGATGAAAAGACGATAGTTTTTGGAAGAAATTATAATTTGTTTTACATGGATAAAGCCAATTATGAAAAAGCTTTAAAAAATGAAGACGATAGCAGTATTGTAGAACATGCCATTACCAAAGACGGCGAACAAAATTTTAGCTGGCATAGTGAAAGCGCCTATGGGGGTGGAGGTGAAACGAATGTAGACATAGAGAAAAATAAAAACAAAAGAAAGGCAGTATATGCATTGTGGAGCGAGGACAACAAGCATATTGCCATTACCAAAGTAGATAATAGAAAAGTAAAAGACCTTTGGGTAATTAATAGTATAGCCGATCCTAGACCTACGCTTGAAACCTATAAATACTGGATGCCAGGAGAAAAAGAAGCACCCATTGATCATTTAATGATAGTAGATATGGCAGCTTATAGCTACAAAGAAATAAACGTTTCTTTATTTAAAGACCAAGACATTGCAGTATGGAATAAAACCAACAATGTAAATACAAGAGATGATGAGCATAAACCAAGTATTTGGTTAGGCACCAATGATAAATTATACCTATCTCGCACTAGTCGAGATTTGAAAAAAATTGACCAGTGCGTAGTGGATATAAATACTGGATCAGTAAAGACATTAATTGAGGAAAGCCTGAATACATATGTAGAAATACAAAAACCAGGTATACTAAAAACTTCGGAGGAATTTATTGAATGGAGTGAGCGCGATGGCTGGGCTCATTTATACTTATATGATAAAGAAGGAAAATTAAAGAACCAAATTACACAAGGCCCATGGCATATTGAGGAACTCATATCTATTGATGAAGAAAAAAGAGTTGTCTATTTTTCTGCCAATGGGAAGGAAAATGTGAATGCCTCTGTAAAAGAAGACCCTTATTACTTGCACTTGTATAAAGTAAATCTTGACGGTACTGG
>JBAXPJ010000175.1:0-3423 GCA_037132335.1 Sediminibacterium sp.
CCTCAGGGTTATGAAGATTTTTTGAGAAAATGAAGGCGTTGATTTGTAGTTAGTTATGTTTTCACAAAACCGAAAACGACCGATTCCAGTCGAATTCAGGGGGTGTTTTCCTCACGCAAAGCTTATTGATTAAAAAGTAATTAAAGGCAATGTTATACCTTTAGTCTACCCCGAAGAATTTATAAAAAAACTTATGAGAAATAAAAGATACGTTTTAACCTGCATGATTATTTTGTTTTCAGTAGTATTCTATTTTACTTTAGAAGCACAACAAAAAAATGTCACTCATCGAACTAAATTTTCTGGTAAATGGGAAACCAAAGAGCCAATAAGTATAGGCGGAAATATTTTTTGCTCATATTTGGAGGGTGATCGTATGAATTCAAAAACAATGAAGATAGCGGAGGATGCAGATTTTTTAACTATAGAAAATCCAAACTCAGATCCAGGTGCAACGTCAACTATAAGTCAAGAGAAGCTGATCATCGACGGTAAAGAAAGTCAAATTAATCATGGCCAGGGAAACAGAAAGAAGTTTACTTTAAAGTTGTCTGCTGATGGAGAAACTATGACAATTAAATCAATTGCATATTTTTTGAATGGCATTCCCTACAATCCAAATGTTAAGGAACAAGCATATACTAACGTTACAGAGGTTTGGAAGTTGAGTAATGATGGTAAGTCTATTACTGTTCAATCCATTGCAAAATCAAATATTTGGGATGGCGAGCGTTCCTGGAAGACTGTATTCGATAAAACCAATTAGTAAA
This sequence comes from Sediminibacterium sp., assembly GCA_037132335.1. Taxonomy (GTDB): domain Bacteria; phylum Bacteroidota; class Bacteroidia; order Chitinophagales; family Chitinophagaceae; genus Sediminibacterium. Next base: position 771 of record JBAXPJ010000175.1, read on the forward strand.
AAAAATGATCAAAATGAATACCTATTTCAAGAAAAACCGAAATCTATATTTAGCAATAGGTTTTACTATAGTTTTTTTCTTATACATAACATATATTTTAGCTCCTTTTAGTAGCTGCTTCAAACTTGATGCTGGAGTAAATTCATTAGGACTTTCTTTTTCTTACTCTTTAGAAATGGTTCAAAAATTCTTTGAATCAAGGACTCAGGAGCAACTTCTTTGTTATAGTAAATTTCTTCAAATTTGGGACGCAATTTTTGCATTTGTGTATACTTTGATGTACGCATCTTGGATTATGTACTTTTTTAATAACAGGCGTCTATTACTAATTATTCCTATTTTATGTATGATTGCCGATTGGGCAGAGAATTACTTTGAATTAGTTATGCTAAAAACCTATTTAAATTCAGGTCTAATATCAGAAACATTAGTTTCGATAGGATCTGGAATCAACTCTTTTAAATTGATATTATCAAGTATTACTTATCTGATAATCCTCATAGGGATAATAATTAAATTAAAAAAAGTTCTAACAAAACCTAAACTTCATTAAAACAACAAAGGACCCACGATTTAACGTAAGTCCTTGATTTTCATGTAGCGAGACCGGGATTTGAACCCGGGACCTCAGGGTTATTGAAATTGAAAAGCAATTGGGCTTATAAAAGGTTTAGTGAAAAATTCATTTACTTTCTTATTAAACTCATCAGTATGTTCAATAAATGTACCGTGACCTGAATTAGGTAAAACCCATAAATTAGCTTTTGGGATATTTTGATAAATTTTAATTGTGTGTTCTAAATTAATCGCATCATTGTCTCCACTAATAATTAAAGAGGGACTAATTATACTATGCAATGCATTTAAAGCAATATTAGGTTGTAGCCAATCAAGCATAAATATCTTCCAATCATTTTTTTCTTTTGTATCAGTAAATATTTTGGATTTAAATGCATCGAAATGTTTTTTTTCATCTTTCCATAATGATGGAATAAGTGCTGTTGAGTCAGGCCACAGATTAGCACCAGTAGAAGCAAGTTTTATTACTTTTTCAGAGTGTCGCATAGCAAGTAATATTGCAACTATCCCACCATCGCTCCAACCAATTACATAAGCCGAATCTAATTGCATCTTTTCCAATAATGCAGCATTGTCATCAGCCATCATTTCAAAACTTAAAGAATCCTCTAGATCAACAGATTTACCATGTGCTCGGCTATCTACAGCAATGACTTTATATCTTTTAGAAAAATAAGGGATAATTTTAGCCATTCCTTTAATGCTATCGCCATTTCCATGTATCAATAGCAATGGCTTCCCAGTTCCATATTGCTCGGTATAAATATTTATACCACGGATATTATAAAATTTTGCTGCAGACGGGTTATTTCCGTAGTTTATTGAAGTTTGACAAAAAGATGATTGTGTAACAATCAAGAAGGATAATAAAAATAAAATTTTATGCATAAATTGTAGATTGAATATTTTTAATTGGATTTAATTTGACTTTACTTTTTCTTTCTTATATAAATATCTCAAGCATCTACTAATCATTGCTGGTATTACTGAAACATGTGTTTCATCTTCAAATATTACCAAATTAGTTTCCACACCTTGATACTTTTTTAAAAGGGCTTCAAATTCATAGAGATCTGTTATTTCTTCTTTCACTTCTAATGATCCAAATGACAAAAACACCTTTGCATTTAAAGAATGATGTGTTTTTGAATACTCTTTTTCTATTAGTCTTATGTCATTGTTATTGTATGGTAACATCCATGGACTATTAATTCCAAATTTTGAAAAAATGTCGTTGGCTTTAAATATTAAATTTGCCACAAATAATCCACTTAATGAATGGCCAGAGATACCTCTTTCTTGATTGGTACTGTAGTTCTTATCAATTAATGGAATAATTTCTTTTCTAATTACCTCTAAAAATGCATCCCCCTTGCCAGATATTATAGGAATGGGTGAATGCCAATTTTTAGCACCAAGGGTATCATAATTAAAAGATTGTGTAAATGTATAATCAGGCCATCTTTGACATAACCAATCATCAAAATCTTTTTCTTTACCAGTAATTGAAACAATGATAACATCTTCAATTAGATTACCTAATGTCCAAGTTCCCATTAATTTATTAGACTCAGCTACTAAAGGGAATGCATAATAACCATCTAAAATATAATAGGTTGGATATTTTTTTGATTTATCATAGTTATTTGGGAGTGACACAGCCAAATTATATACTCTTTGATTAATTTTTGAATTTATGGTATAAGTTTCTGTTTGTGGAATAGAATATGGATTTTTATCTTGAGCAGTTAGATTAACTATTAAAATGAAGAACAAAAAAATTGAAGCACTAATTTTTTTCATGTTATATTTTTTATGATAGGGTAAGCTAACCTATAAATTTCATTATAAGAGTAATACTTTTCAGGCTATTTTTGATTCAGAAGCAACAAAGGACTCGATATTTAACCTAAGTCCTTGAATACTAGTCCCAGATAAAATAGATTTCCCTAAGGGTTGAAATTCCAATATATATCAAATATTTTACTTACCTTTTAAAAGTAAAAGCTCAATCTATTGTAATTCTAACGCAATAGCTCTATTTACAATTCTTGTAATCACTATCATTCCTTAG
>JBAXPJ010000176.1:0-3419 GCA_037132335.1 Sediminibacterium sp.
GACCTCAGGGTTATGAATCGACCAAATGTGTTACATACATTTGATTTTCAGTTAGTTAGAATTGTTGTTGCTCACCATTTGCGTCTGTTTATTAGTGAAAAGAGGCGCAAAAAGGGAGCGCACACTTTACATGGAATATGTTGGAACTTCCTGACAATTGGAAGGAAGTTAAAAGAATTAAAAATTGTTAATGATGGAAACACTCTACTAATTTAGACTATATTTTGTCCACTTTATGCTGACGATTTACAACTGACAGCTATATTTAAAGGAAGGTCCCCTAATGGGAAGCTCCTGCCAACTGGAGTTAAACCCCATCCATTAGGTAGCGTTACTCTCTTTAATTCAAGCTGTTGAAAACTTTGCGAAAAACAGTTTGTTGAAATGAAAAGACAAAATAAAATAACTACTTTTTTCATTAGCGCATGATTAAATATTAAAATGAGTATCATCTGATTAGGTGAGATATGAAATTCTATACCCAATGTTACTTAGATAAAATAATTAAAGCTAAACCTGCAATGTATAAGATCAACATAATATTTAATAATTTTTTAGTGCCTGAGGGTGCTTTATCAAATTCCCTCCACACATAAATTCCCCAGAGAGCTGCTACAACGGTAGCTCCTTGTCCTAATCCATAAGAAATGGCAGGACCAGCTTTACCAGAGGCTAAAATACTTAACGACATTCCAATGCACCATATTACACCACCTAAAACACCTACTAGATGATCTTTTAAGCCACCTTTTAAATAGTCACTAAACAATACAGGAGCACCAACAAATGGGCGTTTCATTTGTATTGTATTAAAAATAAAACTACTGGCAACCACACCGATTGCGAAAAATACAAGTGCAGTATAAGGAGTTAATTTTCCTGTTTCTGGTAAGTTAAAATTAGTAACCATAGAAATGGCTACATATTTATAAAATAGCCCCATTAAACAACCGCTGATTACTGATAATACCAATCCTTTCTTTGACAATTTTTCTGCCGAATTTGATTGCAATTTTTGATACGCCCTTGCATTCAATAAAATAGCCAATGTAATTAAAGTAACTCCACCAAATATTGATACAGGATTGCCTTGGGGATTTGAAATATAATTTACAATAACACCCAACACTAATGCGATGCCGATCCCGACAGGAAAAGCAACTGACATACCCGCTATGGCTATTGCAGCAACTAAAAGTATGTTGGCTAAATTAAAAATTACGCCACCAATTAAAGAGGACAGTATATTATCATTATCCGCCTGTTTTATATCTTCTATAAAATTCCGGCCTTCAATACCCGTACTTCCAATGGTAAAAGCAAGCAACAAGGTCGTAAGTAAAATTCCAAAACCATAATCCCAATAAAGGAGTTCAAATCGCCATGTTTTAGCGGTTAGTTTTGTGGTATTTGCCCAGGAACCCCAGCAGAGCATTGTAATAATACAAAGTAAAATGGCAAAGTTGTAATTTTCTACGATAAACATAAGCTAATATTTAAGGGATGGATTAATTAAATTAATATTTCATTTCTATATGGAACAGATGCCTGTGCACCTAATCTTGTTACCGAAATAGATGCTGCCTGCACAGCAAACTCTACAGCCTTTTTCCAATCCATTTTTTCAGTAACGGCAACACTTAATGCTCCAATAAACGTATCACCTGCCGCTGTCGAATCCATTGCCTTAACAATTGGTGCCTTTACTGAAAATTCCAATTCATTGCTTTTAAAGTAAGCTCCCTGCTTACCCAAGGTAATAATAACATGTTGTACTCCCTTACTTAAAAAAATATCTGCCGCACCTGAAGCAGTGACTTCATCCTCCACGTTTATCCCTGTTAGTAATGTTGCCTCTATTTCATTTGGAGTTAGAAGAAATAATCCATTCAATATTTCATTTTCAAGTACCTGCGCAGGTGCTGGATTAATAATTATTTTTTGCCCATTAATTTTAGCATTTTTTACAACGGACAAAATTGTTTCCATTGGAATTTCTAATTGCATTAAAATTATTTCTGCTTCATGAAGATTCTTAACCAAATCAATATCACCAGGTAAAAGATTGGCATTGGCACCAGGAGCGACCATAATGCAATTCTCACCTTCTTCATTTAACATTATTAAAGCAGTACCCGATGGTACTCCATCATCCACTAACACAAAGTTAGTATTAATATTTTCACTTTTAAGCCCTTCAATAGTACCCTTGCCAAAAATATCATTCCCCACTTTTGCAACAAGTGTCACATCACCGCCTAGTCTTGCAGCAGCAACAGCCTGATTGGCACCCTTGCCACCTGCATTCATAAAAAAAGTACCCCCTAGTATTGTTTCGCCAGGCAATGGAAGTTTTTCAGCTTTTATTACCATATCAGTATTGGCACTGCCAATCACAACAAGTTTACTAATACTCATTTTTAGAAATTTTATCCCCGTAAATAATAATATCGCGCAATATTATATCACCAATTTTATCAGGATTTAACAAGTTAAGTTTAAGTATATGTTTACCCATTGGTAAATTGTATTTAGCTAGTACTTCATATTTTCTTAATAGGAAATTATATGGAATATTTATTATTTCCTTAACCCCGTCGATATCAGATACTACTTTAAAAATATAATTTGACTTCGCATCCCATTCTTTACTCATCCTTGAAGATATAGTAATACCATTGCCGTTAAAAGGGAAGCTAAAAGTATCTTTCAGTATCGCCCCCCCCCTTCCTAATTCTTTACGATCTATTGGAATTAAGCCGGAAAAGGATTCTTCAAACTTCACAGTGTATGTCGTCAAAGAAAGTGGACAGTTTAGTTGTAGAGAGTTTCGTTGTTTAAATGTAAGATTTTTTCTTTTAAAAATAGTTGTTTTCGTCTTTTTAGTTGTAAATCGTCAGCATAAAGTGGAGTTAAGTTTTTCTTATTAGAAAATTTGAAGGTCAATAGAATTAAGAAGGGTAAGAAAGCCAAGATGAAACACATACCAATTAATGCAGACCTTGAACAGTTGCTAGTTGAATTAGGTATGGATGAAAAAAAGAATAGCAATGACTTTATCCTATTTCCCGAAAGAGACTGTACAACCAAGACCATCATGGATAGATTAAGTAGATCATTCACACACTATAAAAACGGTGCAGGTATCACTAAAGACATTTCACAGAAAAATTTACGTAAGACCTACATCACATGGGTAAATCAGGTAATGGGCAACCAAACAGGTATTATTACATCCCAGTCAAACCAAGTTATAGACAAGTATTATTTAGATCCAAAGGTCTTAACTGCTATTGAAAGAGGCGCATTAGAAATTAAAGTTTTTGGTAACGATTCAGACCAAAAGGAGGCACAGAAAGGAGGCACAAAATAAAAAACCACCTACGAAAAACGTAAGTGGTTGATTTCCAGTAGCGAGA
>JBAXPJ010000177.1:0-3388 GCA_037132335.1 Sediminibacterium sp.
ACAATTAGTTAGGGACTATTATTTGCTGTAGGGGGAGGGATCGAACCTCCACGAAGCAGTTAGCTGTAGCACAAAGTTCAGTGGTCGACCCTGGTCGCTTCTTGCGAAGCGGCTCTATGCTACGTTTATTCTGTTATCTCCACCCCCGAGACAAGAGGGCATGTCTGCCAAAAGTTTCATCACCCCACAGTATAAAGAACTTTTTTGTTGTTCAAGAGAACAAATATATAACCATTCATCACATTTTTACAAATATTTCAATGAAAATTTAAAAAGTATAGATATTATTCAATAAATTGCCTTTATTAGTAAATATTATCTAATTAATTGACCATTATGAACCCGAAATTGAATTTAGACAAATTAGATTTGCAGATTATTCAAGAAATGATGGAAGATGCAGAAATTTCATATGCCGATTTGGGCAAGAAATTGTTTGTATCTGGAGGTACCATACATGTTAGAATAAAAAAACTCGAAGAGTCTGGTATTGTTAAAGGTAAAAAATTATCGATAGACCTCAAAGCTTTGGGCTACGATGTGATTGCTTTTATTGGAATTTATTTAGAAAAAAGCTCTTTATACGACAGTGTGGCTAAAGAATTGAAAAAAATCCCTCAAATTGTTCGACTAAACTATACCACGGGTAATTATAGCATGTTTGCCGAAATTGTTTGTAAAGACATTCAACAACTCCGTTTTGTGTTGCACGATGAATTGCAAAAAATAAAAGGGATAGAAAGAACAGAAACATTTATTTCTTTAGATGAAAGCTTAACACGCAACGTGGTAATAGCATCTTAATCATTCAAACAAAATTTTCATGACAACCGCTCATTTTAATTTACAATCTACTGTTCTAGTAATACAACGCAAATGGAAACAGATTTTATTATTTGTAATTGTTGCATTGGTGGTGGCTACTATAACACTATTGCTAGTGCCAAAATATTATAGATCTACAGCTATTTTAGTTCCCGCAAATCCAGCACTGGCAGATAAAGCAGGTTTGTTTAATCCTAATATACAAGGCCTATATTCTTATTTTGGAACTGGTGATGATTTAGATAGAACCATTGGTATTGCTACCATGGATACAGTGTACAAACAATTAGTGGATGAATTTAAATTGGTTGATTATTATCAAATCAACCAAACAGATACTGCAAAGGAAAGAACTGCTATTAATAGAAGAAAAGCAGTGCTTGAATTACGCGAAGACCTAACATTTCAAAAAACAGATATAGGCCAATTAAAATTATTTGCTTGGACCAAAGACAAACAATTGTCGGCAAATTTGGTGAATCGTTTAATTGCCTTAACCCAACAAAACGAAGCAGGTATTTGGAAACAACGCTATCAAGCTTCTTTGCAAAAACTTGAACAATCCATAAAACAAATGGAGCAAGAATATATTAGTTTAACAGAAGCTGCTAAAACCGCTAAAGAAGCAGATGCTATTCTAATCAACAATAAACAACATAGTTTATTAGAACAGTTAACTACGTATCAAAAATCTGCTAATGAATTTAAATTGGCTATTGAAAACAATACACCTGCATTTTATGTATTAGAACCAGCTGTAATTGCGGCTAAATCAGAAAAACCAAATAAGCCAGAACTGCTTTTATTAACGGCCTTGTGTAGTTTTATTTTTGCAATGATAGGCGTATTGGTAAATAATAGAGAACAAAGTTTGTAATTAATGGCTTTACTCATTAAATACCAACGCGCTATTTTTTCTGCTGCATTATTTTTTTTAAGTAGTGTGTTGGCAATTATTTTTGCGCAGCCTATACTATTTGCAATTCCTTTTGTATGGTTAATCATTCCATATATTTTTAACTATTGTATAAATCAAACTGCAAATCTTTTTTGGATACTGTTACTATTGTTACCGCTTTCAACAGAATTAAATATTACACCATCTTTGGGCATTGACTTTCCCGATGAATTGCTGTTAATGTTATTAACTGGTCTATCAATTGTTAAGCTGATTCACGAGCCCAAATTATTTCCTGGCATCTTAAAAAAACAAACACTTTTTTTTATTTTAATACTGATAATGGTATGGACAGTTATCAGTAGTTTTTATTCTGTTCAACCCATTCTTTCTATTAAATTTTTATTGGCTAGAATCTGGTATATTATTCCGTTTGTGGTGCTTCCGCAATTACTAGTTAAGTCGCAAAAAGATTGTAGAAAATTGGCATTGCTATTAGTTTTGCCAATGTTGGCAATGGTTATACAGGCATTGATTCGTTTTGGTTTTTATGGTTTTGCCTTTGATTCAATTAAAAAAACAATGGCACCTTTTTTTAGAAACCATGTAAACTATTCGGCTATGTTGGTTTGCTTATTGCCTATTGCTTTTGCTATTTATTACTTAACGCCAAAAACAAATCCTCAAAAAAAATTAATTTTATTAGGCCTTGCAATTGGTTTGATTGGATTGTTTTATGCCTATTCGCGCGGCGCTTGGTTAGCATTAGTTGTAGGAATTGCGTTTGTTTATATCCTACAAAAAAAATTATTAAAATATTTGGTAGGATTGATGCTGGTTATAATAGTTGTAGCTTCAAGTTGGTTAGCCATCGACTATCATTATATGCGTTTTGCACCCGACCACGACCATACAATTTTTCATACAAATTTTTCTGAACATATTGCTGCAACGGTTGCGTTTAAAGATGTGTCGAATGCAGAGCGTTTTCACCGTTGGATTGCTGGTGCTAGAATGTTTGCTGATAGACCCATTACAGGTTTTGGCGCCAATACTTTTTATAGTAGTTACCAGCCTTTTACCGTTGACCGATTTAAAACCTGGGTGAGTAATAATCCAGAACACTCAACAGTGCACAATTATTTTTTGTTAACGCTTTTAGAACAAGGCCTTCCTGGTTTGCTTTTATTTGGTGGATTGTATATTGGTATGTTATTTAAAGCACAACGATTATACCACCAATTGCAAAATCAATTTTATCAAACAATGGCTATTTGTATTGGCGTTGTTTTAGCAATGATGGGGCTATTGATTTTTATGAGTGACTTAATTGAAACAGATAAAATTGGAAGTTTATTTTGGCTGAGTTTAGGATTGCTTTTTGTATTAGAATCAAAACTATCCGAAGAAAAATCTACGATTGCTTAATTAAATTTTGCCACGCACATTCAGCGCATCTCGCAAACCATTTCCTAATAAATTAAAAGACAACACGAGTAGCATAATGGCTATACCTGGCGCCAATGCCAACATTGGATTGTGTGTTATAATAAAATTATAATGTTCTTTAATCATGAGTCCCCAACTAGGTTGTGGTGGTTGAACTCCAACGCCTAAAAAACTCAATCCTGCTTCTATAACAATTGCCGATGCAAAATTACTGGC
>JBAXPJ010000178.1:0-3383 GCA_037132335.1 Sediminibacterium sp.
AACCTTCTTATAATTTAGTGAATGCTTATAAAACAGATGCATCTGGCTTACCCTTACTGGATAATTTTAACGCCGTTAACATGACTAATGATGCCAATTTAAGTGGCTGGGAATATTACACAGCATATAATGGTACTGTAGATCCGCGTTTGGACTGGACAGTGGGAAGAAGGGCTGTGCCTTTTTTGGATTGGACAACACCATCTTATTACAGCGGCTATGGTAGTAACCCCGGCAGCGACCCTGATTATGGATGGATCAACGACAGAACTTTTGGCGGGCCTTATGTTCCTGTAAAAAATAACTTCAGGTACGATAATGGAAACTTTGGTAAGTACAGCGAAAATTATGCACAGTATTATATGCTAACTAGCGCAGTAAATGTGTCGATCATTCGTTTTGCAGATGTATTGCTTTGGGCAGCCGAATGCGAAGTAGAATTGAATAATATTGATAAAGCAAGAACATTTGTTAATTACGTTCGTAACCGTGCAAAAACCGGCCGCCAGGTAGAAGTTACTTATGATGATATTGGCGGCTGGGAGGCCTCTGCCAATTATAGCATTGGCTTATACAACACACCATGGACGGGGCAGGCTTTTGCACGTAAAGCAGTGCGTTTTGAAAGAAGATTGGAATTGGCTTTGGAAGGACAACGCTTTTTTGATTTGGTACGCTGGGGTATTGCTGGTGATTATATCAACACTTATTTGCAAACAGAAAAAACAAGGCTGCCTCAAAATCTTACGGGAGTAAGTTTTACTGCTAACAAAAATGAATACTTTCCCATACCTCAAATAGAGATTGACCTTAATTCCAATTTGAAACAAAACCCAGGATATTAAAATAAATCATTAAAAAGACCAGTCTAAAACTGGTCTTTTTAATTTAATTTGACATTTTAAATAAAGAACATGTTTCTAACTGTTTTTATTTACTTAGGCTTTTTATTCAGTAGTCTCTTTATTTCCTGCCAGGCAGAAGTCAATAAGAGTGTTAATACCGCTACTTCAATACAAACTGCTTATTATATCAGCAATGATGGAAATGATAATAACAACGGTAGTAAGGAGCATCCTTTGAAAACTTTTAAGAAAATTTCTAGACTAACGCTTAATGCAGGTGACTCTATTTTACTGAAAGGCGGACAAATATTTAACGGCACACTAGCCATTAATTATAATACCAATGGCACTGCACAAAAACTTGTAGTAATTACATCTTATGGTATTGGCATCGCCACCATTAACAGTACTAACGAAAAAGGCCTAGTCATCAACAACAGCAGTTATGTGATTATACAAAACATTAAATTGCTTGGTGCTGGCCGCAAAAATGGCAATACCACTAGCGGCATAGATATTGCTTATTGTAAAAACATCGCAATAGATAACATTGATGTTAGCGGTTATCAAAAATCCGGTTTGCTAATTCGTAATTGCAGTAACATGATTGTAACAAATGTGATGGCGCATGATAACGGATCTGCAGGTATATCAGTAGGGGGTGAAAATTTTTTAAAGACGGATTGCAGGAATATTGACATCCGTTATTGCAGGGCAGAAAACAATCCGGGCGACCCAACAAATAAAGACAACCATAGCGGTAGCGGCATTGTCATCGGCCAATGTACCAATGCAAAAATTTCGTATTGTACTGCTACCAATAATGGTTGGGATATGCCCCGCATTGGCAATGGCCCTGTGGGTATATGGGCATGGGAATCGGATAGTATTACGATAGAACATTGCTTGTCTTACGAAAATAAGACTTCGGTTGGTGGACAAGATGGTGGCGGTTTTGATTTTGACGGGGGTATTACTAATTCTGTTATACAATATTGTTTGTCTTACGGCAACCAGGGCAGTGGTATCGGCTTATTTCAATACAACAATGCCAGCCCCTGGGAAAATAATATTATCCGCTATAATATTAGTATTAATGATGGCAATGTATCTGACGCTAAAGCGGGTATTTATATCTGGAACCAAAGCCCCAGCAATAATTTAAAAAATTGCGCAATTTATAATAATACCATCTATAATAATAAAAATGCAGCACTCAGTTATTCAATTATTACCAATAATGAAAACATTGTTTTTTACAATAATATTTTAGTGGGCAACAAAGAAATTATTTTAGGTAAAGATTCTGTAAGCAAGTACTATGGTAATTGCTGGTATAGTTTAACCAATGGGTTTAATGTAAACGGTATTGCCAATTTTGATACCTGGCGAAATCAAAAACAACAGGAAATATTTAATGGTGCAAAAACAGGAATAAACATTGACCCTACTTTTGCCAACATTAACACTATCAATATTACCGATGCAAAAGTGTTGGCATCTTTTTCAATGGCTAAAGCAGCAAATGCCCTTTTGATAAATGGCGGAATAGATTTTCAGCAGTTGTTTAACATACCAACCGGTGGTAAAGATTTTAATGGTAATGCAGCGCAGGCTAAAAGTATTGGCGCAAGGTTTTAAAAGCAGAAAAAAAATTGAATGAAACCACAAGATAAAATATTATTTGAATTACCACCAATAAATGTCGACATGGATAAAACTATAATCAGTAAAATAAATAATTAGCAGCCATGAAAATGAAAAAATATTTTTTGTTGTTTTTGCTGGGCACCAGCCTGCATACTTTGGGCCAGTTAAAAATTCCTCCAATGCCCAATAAAAGTATTTGGAAGGATACTAAAGGAAATACTATCAATGCACATGGCGGTGGATTGTTGTTTCACAACGCTACTTACTATTGGTTTGGAGAAATTAAAAAAGGGAAAACCTGGTTAGTGCCTGGCCAGCAATGGGAAGATTACCGTGTGCCTGCTGGTGGTATAAGTTGTTATTCATCCAAAGATTTGATAAAATGGAAATATGAAGGCATTGCATTGGCAACATTAATTGGACAACCTGTCCACGACCTTGATACCAGTAAAGTTGTTGAACGCCCAAAAGTGATCTATAATAAAAAAACTAAAAAGTTTGTGATGTGGATGCATGTTGATGCCAATGATTATGGTTACGCTCAATCTGGTGTTGCGGTAAGCGATAAACCAAATGGCCCATATAAATATCTCGGCAGTGTAAAACCCAATGGACAACAAAGCCGTGATATGACCTTGTATAAAGATGAAGATGACAGGGCTTATCTTATTTATTCATCTGAATCAAATAAAACAATGCATGTTTGTTTATTGAATGATGATTATTTATCTCCAACAACAACTTACACACGTATAACTTCTGCACAAAATAGGGAGGCTCCAGCGGTTTTTAAATACAATAAAAAATATTATCTCATTACTTCGGATTGCACGGGTTGGTCGCCTAACCCGGCAACTTATGCTGTTGCTGATAATTTATTAGGCGAGT
>JBAXPJ010000179.1:0-3306 GCA_037132335.1 Sediminibacterium sp.
ATCAAAATCGAAAGCCATTAGCCGTTGAAATTTCCAATGATAATTTTTTAGCTAGAACCAATTGCACTTATGGCTTAATTGCACCCTTGTTAGATAAAAAGGATTTAGTGGGTGTGATTGTTTTGTTTGACAAAGAATCAAGAGCGGGTATTTCTCCTTTTGATGATTCGGATACCAATATGCTTTCTGCCATTGCTTCTCAAGCGGGGGTTGCCTATAACAATATTAAATTAATGGAAAATATCAAAGAAGCTAAAACCTTCAATGATAACATTATGCAATCCATTGTGACAGGCGTTTTTACTACCAATTTAATGGGGGAGATAAGCCATGTCAATCGTGCTGCAACTGCCATCATTAATTTAGAAAAAGAAATGGTGATTGGCAATCATTACGAATATGTTTTTGAATCCAATGAAATCATTAATCAACTAATTTCAAAATGCGAGGAGGTTTTAACAACCATTTCAGAAACACAAATTCAAATTGATTGTAATGGCAAATCAACATCGGTCAATATTTCTGTATCCCCCTTATTGAATGATTTAAATGAACCTATCGGTTCGGTGGTAGCGATGGAAGATTTGTCCAACTTAGATAAATTAAAATCTACTTTTAAAAAATACGTTTCCAAACAAATCGTAGATCAATTATTGGAAAACGAAGATATGTTAAACCTAGGTGGCCAAGAACAAGAAGCCACCATCTTATTTTCAGACATCAGAGGATTTACTTCTATGTCTGAAACAATGTCACCTACTGAAGTAGTAGAAACTTTAAATGATTATTTTAATTTAATGATTGAAATAATTTTTAAATACAATGGCACATTAGATAAAATTATTGGTGATGCCTTAATGGTCATTTATGGGGCGCCCAATTCTACAGATAAGGATACCGAAAATGCAGTACTTACTGCCATCGAAATGCAGGAAAAATTGATTGAATTTAATCAATTAAGAATTATTAATTCTAAACTTCCTATTACCATTGGTATTGGTATTAATAGAGGAAAAGTAATTAGCGGTAATATTGGCTCTAGACAACAGATGAATTTTACAGTGATTGGAGATTCAGTGAATTTGGCTTCCCGCTTATGTTCTGTAGCTGCTTCAGATGAAATTATTGTTTCTGATGCAGTTTGGAAACAAGTAAAAGCCAATAAGTTGTTTAAAGGGAAAAAATTAAGCCCGGTTAAAGTAAAAGGCAAAGCGAAGCCGATAGAAATTAAAGAAATATTATACAATCGACCAGCCTTTCATTATGAGCAAGCCTTTGAAAAAATCGAAGCTTTTTTAATTACGCATTTACCAACCAAGTATACTTATCATACCATATACCATATCAGAGATGTAGTAGAACAGGCTGAAAAAATAGCCAAAAAGGAAAAAATGTCCAAAGCAGAAATAGAGGACATCAAACTCGCCGCATGGTTACACGATGTCGGGTATATCTGGGAGCCAACAAGACATGAGGCTAGAGGGGCTGAATATGCCACTACCGTGTTAACTGCTTTAAATTTTCCCAAAGCAAAGATTATTAAAATAACAGGGATGATTTTGGCTACCAAAATACCTCAATCCCCCAAAAATATATACGAAGAAATTCTTTGTGATGCCGATTTAGATTACTTAGGTAGAGAAGATTATATCGAAAATAGCAATCGATTATTACAAGAAATCGAACTGAATAAAAAAATGACCTTATTAGAATGGCTTAGCATTCAGGATAAATTTTTGAGAGTACATCATTATTTTACTGCACGTTCAATAAATAGCAGAGAAGATAAAAAGCAAGAAAGATTAAAAATGATTCAAGAACAAATTAAAACTATAAAAAATGGCACAAGCAGGACATAGTTCAAATAAGACGCATTTTCAATTAGACCGTATCTCTTTTTTTACGGATGGGGTATTTGCCATCGCCATTACCTTACTCGTAATTGAATTTAAAGTACCTGTCATAGAACATGCTACTGATGCGGCTTTATGGCATTCCCTTAAAGAAATGACCTGGAAATTACTAGGCTTTGTTATTAGCTTTTGTATTGTAGGTTATTATTGGTCGGTTCACCACCGTATATTTGGATACGTAGAAAAGTACACCAGTCGATTGCTTTGGTTAAATTTATCTTTTTTGTTTTCGGTGGTACTGCTTCCTTTTACCTCAGGTTTATTAGGAGAGTATGCTTCAGAAACCGAATTGCACCTGCCTTATGCCGTATATGTAATTAATATTTGTCTAACTGCTTTTATGAATGCGCTGTTATGGTTTTATTTAAGTAATCATAATTTGGATTTGTTAACCCATAAAATATCAAAGGATAGAATATTATTAGGTTTTTACTTCACTTTAGTAGTGCCTGTAATATTTCTTATTTCATTGGGCTTAGTTTTTGTAAATCCAACAATAGGAAGGTTAGTTCCTTTATTCATTCCGCTAGTTTTAAAATACGGATTGAACGGCCTAAGCGCTAGAGCGAACGTTACAGAAGAACTTCCTAAAGAAACACATTAAAATAATTTTATAAAATTTCGACAAAACGATTACTATGAAAAAATATCTACTTGTATTGGGAATTTTTATTTTAGGAATAAATAATATTGAAGCACAGTATTATTCCAATTTAAAATTTAGTCTTACCGACTCATTGGCAGCAGTGAAAAACACCAATGACAATGCAAAAAAAATCCATATTTTAATTAATGTTGGACAAAGATATATGTGGGCAAATGGCGATACAGCTATAAAATATTTTAAAATCGCTCAACAAATAGCTACAGTTAATAATGATGATCAAGGTTTGTTTAGAGCGTATGTAAATATTGCAATGACTTATAATCAAACCATTGGTAATTATCCTCTTGGTTTACATTATTCAACAGAATCGATGAAGGTTTCAAAAAGAATTGATAATATTCCAGATACTGTGATTTTCTATTCAAATTATAATTTGGCATTTAGCTACGCATATCTTCATAATAACCAATTAGCCTTTAAATATTTAATGCAAGCATGGCCAAGATCAGAAAGGATTAATCCAAATTTTGCTGACGGAAACCTTGCTAAGATTTATTATATTTTAGAACAATATGATACTGCATATTATTATAATAAACAGGTAGTTGATTACAATGATAAATTAACTTATGAAAAAAGATGGAGTGGTGCCTATGTAGTTCAAGGTGATATTTATCGAGCGCAGAAAAAATATGATTCCGCCATTATTAATTATAAATTATCTATACCACTTTCCTTTATAAGTTCATTGTATAAGGACTATTTAGAAGCAACTTCAGGTTTAAC
>JBAXPJ010000180.1:0-3304 GCA_037132335.1 Sediminibacterium sp.
GGCTGGTTGTAACATCTGTTGAATTCGATTTTAAATCTAATGCAGTTTGTGTTGCTGTACTAATTGGTTTTAATAAGTCCGTTGTATTATCTGCATTGCCTAATCCTACCATTAATTTTGAAATCCCACTTACTGTTCCTGTAAATGTTGGTGAGGCAAGATTTGCTTTTAGTGCAAGGCTGGTTGTAACATCTGTTGAATTCGATTTTAAATCTAATGCAGTTTGTGTTGCAGTGCTAATTGGTTTTAATAAGTCCGTTGTATTGTTTACGTTACTTAACCCTACCATTGATTTTGTAATGCCACTTACTATACCTGTGAAGTTTGGTGAGGCAATATTTGCTTTTAGCGCTAGGCTAGTTATTGCTTCTGTTGTGTTCACTTTTAAATCTAACGCTGTTTGTGTAGCAGTACTTATTGGTTTATTTGCATCACTCGTATTGTCTGCATTACTTAAACCAACCATCGTTTTGTCAATACCAGCAACCGTTCCAGTGAACGTTGGATTGTCAATTGGTGCTTTTAATGCAAGACCTATTGTTACGTCCGAAGAATTTGCTTTGAAGTCTAAAACAGTTTGCGTTGCAGTGGATACTGGTTTATTAATATCACTTGTGTTGTCAACATTATTTAAGCCCACCATTGATTTTGTAATACCCCCAACTGCTCCCGTAAATGTTGGATTATTAATATTTGCTTTTAATGCTAAGCTTGATGTAACGTCAGTTGTATTTGCTTTTAAATCTAATGCTGTTTGCATTGCAGTAGATATTGGTTTATTTATATCACTCGTATTATCTGCATTTGCTAAACCCACCATTGATTTTGTAATACCACCAACTGTTCCTGTAAAGGTTGGATTATTAATATTTGCTTTTAATGCTAAACTTGCTGTAACATCAGTAATATTTGCTTTTAAAGCTTCTGCGGCTGTGGCTCTTGTTGTTTCTTGTGTTACAGCTAGTTTCGTTGCATCTATTCTTGCAGAGAGTGTTGCCGTGTCTGATTTTTTCATGTACGGCTTTAACATATTGGCCGTATCAACGATATTCATTTTTAAATCAAAGCCTGCAACTTTACTAGCAAATAATGAAAACGGTACAGTCCAAAATTGCGAAGTGCCCATGTCTACATATTGTTGGTCTGCATTCCAATTAGCTAGTGGTAATGATGGAGCAACAGCTGCTTTTAAATTTAAAAAGTACGGTCCTGCCGACCAGTCTAAACTACCGATTGAGGTTGGACCAGATATTCTTTGGCCTTTACCAATAACAATGGTAAACACACCGGTGCTTGATGCTGTTACTTGAAAGGTTTCACTATACACTACGGTGCCTGTTGCAGTGGTTTGCAAAATGGCATCCTTTATATAAATTGTTCTGTTAGCTGCAGGATTACCTTGTGGGTCTGTAGCAACCGCCTGAAATATTACTCCATCGGGTCCTGTAGTTTGCGCAATTACTTTTGTTGTAATAAATGTGGTGATTAATAAAATAACTAATAAGTAGATTTTACGTTGCATGCTTAATTTGATTTTATAATCGAGAGTACTTGAATATTGTTTGTGCCTGATACGGCTTTAATGTAATAACCACCACTTGCTAAATTGCTCATGGGTATTTTGTAGCCAAGGTTAATGCCCTTGATATCGGTATTGTAGGTTTGAATTACCCTTCCTTGAACATCCAATAATTGCAATTGAATTTCCTTGTCTGCTAGCAACTGTGTTTGACTAGTTGTTTGAACAGTGAGGTTATTAATGACTGGGTTAGGATATGAGGTTAAACGTAATCCGGATTCTTCTTGAAGTAATAATTTACAGGCGGTAGAAAAATAACCTCCTTGTGGTAAGTCGAATGTTTTTACCCCATTAGTGAGTACAAAACAATTGGCACCTGTTATTACTACAGGGCCAGAGAATACAGGATTGATGGTGCCCGTCATGCCAATACTGCCTAAATTATACGCATTACGTATTTGGGCGGATAGTGTTGTACCAATCATTAGCACAACCAATAAACTACATAGTAGCCGTATAGATTGCGGTGAGTTCTGTGCCATTTACAGTATAGGTTAGGTTTAATTGAGTAGCGGTAACGCTATTAATTTTGTATAGCTGGGTTACGGATACACCAGAACTGAAATTGGTAAATACTTCTACCAGTTGATCGGCCGTTGGCATACTCCAGGTTCCTACTAAACCATCTGTATCTGAAAATTTATTATCGGTAGTGTAGCGTTTTGTGTACACCGATTGTGTGGCAGTTAAGGCTACATTAGTGGTGCCTGATTTTAAAGAGGTAAGTCTCCATTTGCCAAGGCTAGAAGAGTTGCTTACTAAAAAAGAACTACGCTCTGTAATAGGGTCGGTACTGTTATTTTTAGAACAGCCGAAAATTAAGAGCAATAACAATGGTAGTAATTGCTTCATGTAAATTAATAAATTAAAAATCGAAATAAGAAAAGCAGAAATTCTACAAGAGAATGAAATAAGAGAGAATTTGTTTTGCGAAAAACTCTTTATAAGACAAAATCTTAAACGCGACTTGTAAATAAACAATAAAATAATTAATCTGCATGTAGTAGAAATACAATGAACTTGTAGTATAAAGACTACACCTTATCTAGATTTAACTTTTTTCTTTCCTTTTATTAGCCCTAGAGCTAATGATATTGGAGATGGATTACAAAAAAACGCCCCGAAATCTCGGGGCGCTAACGATAACTAAACGAATACTCAAACAAAAAAATTACTTATTGGGCTGTGGTGTATATCTCAAATAAGGTTTTACTACTTTAACGCCTTTTGGAAATTTTTCAATGGCTGCTTCTGTACTAATTGCTGGAACTACAATTACATCTTCGCCTTCTTTCCAATCTGCAGGGGTTGCTACACTGTAGTTTGCGGTTAATTGTAATGAATCTATTACACGCAAAACCTCAGTAAAATTTCTTCCTGTAGATGCGGGATAAGTGATAAATAATTTTACTTTTTTATCGGCACCAATAATAAATAAAGAACGCACCGTAAATGTTTCTGAAGCATTTGGGTGAATCATATCATAGGCATTGGCCACTGAACGATCTAAATCGGCTATGATAGGAAAATCAACAGTTACATGTTGTGTTTCATTAATATCTTTTATCCAATTTAAATGGCTTGATGCGCTGTCTACACTTAGTGCCAACACTTTTACATTGCGCTTTGCAAACTCTTCGTGTAATGATGCGGTTCTACCTAATTCGGTAGTACATACTGGCGTAAAATCGGCTGGATGCGAAAACAAAACACCCCAACTGCTAC
>JBAXPJ010000181.1:0-3289 GCA_037132335.1 Sediminibacterium sp.
ATGAACTGCCTCACTGGCTTCATTTAACTCCCCAATTGCCAAGACTTATCCATGAGTTTCTCGAACAAAAAAAACATGGCTATAAAAATACAATTGACCAAGAAGATTTAGAGCGTTTCTTGATAGCTCAAAAAAAACAAAATCTCTGGTTTAAAATCATAATTACTTTCATTGGAATTACTTTATTGGTAAATTTAGCAGTCTTGTTTTATTTTATTAAATAAATTTAGGAAGTTTTAATTTGCTTATCTGGTTCGTCTCTCTTTATCTTCTGGTTACAATTGGAATTGGTATTTTTGTATCTTCTCGTGTTAAAAATACCAAAGACTATGCCGTTGCCGGCAGGCACCTTCCTCTCCCTATTGTAACTGCTACGGTTTTTGCAACTTGGTTTGGAGCAGAAGCAATTTTTGGCGTATCTTCTACTTTTGTAAAAGAAGGCTTAAATGGGGTGGTAGCCGATCCTTTCGGATCAAGTCTTTGTTTAATTATTGCTGGCATTTTCTTTTCCTCTAAATTATATAAATTAAATATCATTACCTTGGGTGATTTTTACAAGGCTAGATACAACAGAACTATTGAAGTTTTAACTACTATTGCAATAGTCATTTCATATCTAGGATGGGTTGCGGCGCAAATTAAAGCGCTTGGATTAATATTTAACCTTATTACACACCAATTGATTAGCGAACAAGCGGGTATGGTTATTGGAACATTAATTGTGCTGACCTTTACTACTTTTGGTGGCATGTTATCTGTAGCTATTTTAGATTTTATTCAAATGATCGTAGTTATTGGCGGGCTTCTTTATATTGCTTACGCTATTTCTCATTTAACAGGGGGCGTTATTCCGGTAATTGAGAGTGCCTCTATAAATCATAAATTAGACTTTTTTCCAAAAGGTAATATTTGGACATGGATAACTTTTTTTGGCACATGGATCACCATGATGCTAGGCTCCGTACCTCAACAAGATGTATTTCAACGCATCACCTCAGCTAAAACTGCCAAAATTGCCCTATATGGATCAATACTTGGTGCTTTAATTTATTTTACATTTACATTTGTACCCATGTTTATTGCATATTCGGCGACTTTAATTGATGCCGAATATTTTAACGGGCTCGTAAATACAAATTCACAGCATGTTTTACCTATGCTCGTTCTTAACTACATGCCTCTCTTTGCTCAGGTAGTATTCTTTGGAGCTGTTCTATCCGCAATTATGAGCTGCTCATCAGCAACTCTTCTGGCGCCATCAATTACTTTTGCAGAAAATATTGTTAAAGGTTATTTCCCAAAAATTAGCGACAAGCATTTACTTAAAATCATGAGGATTACGCTTGTCTGTTTTTCTGCTGTTGTTTTGCTATATGCGCTTAGCTCAAATCTCTCAATTTTTGGTATGGTTGAATCAGCATATAAAATTACGCTTGCGGGTGCTTTTGTGCCCCTTGTATTTGGTGCATTTTGGAAAAAAGCTAATAACCAAGGCGCTTTGATGGCAATTATTGGTGGCATAGGGTCATGGTTATTCGTAGAATTATTTCTAGGTGATAATACGCCTATTCCTGCTCAACTCATTGGCTTAGCTAATAGTATTATTGGGATGATTGTTGGATCTTTATTACCTAATATTATCAAAGAAACAAATAAGCTGAATAACAATTAACTCTGGCACTTAAAACAAAAGAAGCTTGATCGTTGTCCAATTTTCTTATTTTCAATAATTGATTTGCATTTTCGACAAGGCTTCCCTTTTCTTCCATATACATTATAAGTTTGCTGAAAATAACCAGACTGTCCATTCACGTTATAAAAATCTTTAAGTGAGCTTCCACCTAATTCAATCGCTTTTTTTAATGTGGTCTTAATATATTTAACAATCTTTTTACATTCATTAAGCGTAATATCCCTACCTAATTTACTTGGAAGTACTCCGGCCTTAAATAATGATTCGCTTGCATATATATTTCCAACGCCCACAACAATATGACTATCCATAATAATATTTTTAATGGGTGATTTTTTATCATGCACTTTTGCAAATAAATACTCTCCAGTAAATAATCCTTCTAATGGTTCCGGGCCTAATCTAGCTATTAAAAAGTGGTCTTTGATATCTCCATCTATCCAGAATATAGAGCCAAATCTTCTTGGGTCTGTATATCTTAAAATATTTTGTGAGTTATGAAATGCAATGTCGACATGATCATGCTTTTGAGGGGTTGTCTCTTTGTTTAAAATTTCAAGTCGGCCTGACATGCCTAAATGAATCATAAGATGCGCTTTTTCGAATTGAATAAGAATATATTTAGCGCGTCTTTTGATATGCAGTATTTTTTGGTTGGGAAGTGTTTTTTTTAAATGTGATGGAATTGGCCATCTTAAAGAGGGATTTCTAACAATAATATTTGAAATGGATTTCTGAAGTATAGGCTTGAGGCCGATACAGGTAATCTCAACCTCTGGTAGTTCAGGCATATGGAAATTTATTTTTTAGATGGTTCAATGGGAGGATTCAACATGGTAAATCCAATATCACTCCCAAAGTGGTAAAGCAAACCTTCGTCTACTCTATACAATTGTGTTTCCGGTGATTCTTGTAAACGTATAAAGGTAATCTTTTTTCCGTTGGCCGTATGGATATCAAAGCTCTTATATGGAATTCTCAAGTCAATCGAAGATTTCTCAACGGACTTTGCTGGATTTTTAACCCATGTCATATCAAACCACTCAGCCATCTCATTTTGTTTCACTGAATTACCTTCGCTAGCGGTCCAATCATTATTATTGCGGGTAACTTTTAATCGTTTAGATTGCCATTGCTCAAGACGAGAAAAATCGAAATCTTTTATTTGCTCAGATTTACTTAAAGGGGACTTATCAATAAACTCAATAGGCTGTGTTGAAGCGACTTCTGAATAAGCACCGCCAATCAAATATACATTGTCTTTATATAAAAGGTATTGATCTTCTGTTACAGAATTGTATGTGCCAAAAATAAACTCTTCTTCTAAACCCTTATGAATTAATTTTACCTTCACGGTTGGTTTATCTAAGCCATATTTGGCTAGATCGTTTGAGGGTAATTTTTCACTACTCGATGTTGCTACGATGGAAATAATTTTTTGTACTGAAAACTGATCTGCTCTGCCTTGGATAGGCTCAAGCATCACCCATGATTCATTATCTTTTTTGAAGATTACTGCGGCCTTCGATGGAAAATCAACCTTTATAGAATCAAAATCACTTAAGTTAAATGTACTAATTGCAAATTTTTTTGTTT
>JBAXPJ010000182.1:0-3230 GCA_037132335.1 Sediminibacterium sp.
CAAAAATTGATTATTAGCCCCATTCAAAAAAATGGATTTATCGATTACATGAAATCAATTGGTAAGTTAGGCGGGCAAAATAAAGTGCCTAGGCTGAGTAATGACCGACTGATTGCAACAGATTTACAAGCATTTTTAGTTAAATAATGGAATAGAACGGGGATAAATAAACCCAGTTTACCCACAGATTCGCGTATTTTGCGCAAATCTTTGAAGAAGAGAAAAATTGAACAATGACGCAAAAAAGAATAGCCATATTTGGATCAACCGGTTCAATCGGTACCCAGGCGCTAGATGTAATAGCCGCTCACTCCGATTTATTTAGTGCCGAAATTTTAACGGCACAATCAAATGATGCTTTGTTAATCAAACAGGCACTACAATTCAATCCGAATATTGTAGTAATTGGCGATGAAAAAAAATACCTCATTGTTAAAGAAGCATTGGCCTCAACAAGCATTAAAGTGTTCGCCGGCGAAAAAGCATTAGAAGAAGTAGCCGGACTAGATTGTTATGATATGATGTTGGCGGGCATAGTTGGTTATGCAGGACTTCGACCTACTTTACAAGCAGTGGGTATGGGTAAAGCCGTGGCCTTAGCAAACAAAGAAACATTGGTAGTTGCTGGTGATATTGTAATGCAAAAAGCACGTGAAAATAGGGCTGCTATTATTCCAGTGGATAGTGAGCACTCAGCTATTTTTCAGTGTTTGATAGGAGAGGGAAATAATCAGATAGACAAAATTATTTTAACAGCAAGTGGTGGTCCATTCTTAGGCAAAAAACCAAATTTTTTGGTGAATGTAAAACGCGATCATGCATTACAACATCCTAACTGGACAATGGGTGCAAAAATAACCATCGACTCTGCAACCCTTATGAATAAAGGGCTTGAGATGATTGAAGCCAAATGGTTATTCGATTTAACACCCGAACAAATACAAGTAGTAATACATCCACAAAGCATTATACATAGTATGGTGCAATTTCAAGATGGAAGCATTAAAGCGCAAATGGGGTTGCCCGATATGAAATTGCCTATTCAATATGCACTAGCATTTCCAAAGCGAATAACTAATAATTTTCCGCGATTAGATTTTAAAAAACAACACGCACTTTCTTTTGAAGAACCCGATATAAAAACTTTTAGAAATTTGGCATTGGCCACAGAAGCTTTAAACAAAGGTGGAAATATGCCATGTATTTTAAATGCGGCTAATGAAATTGTAGTCTATGCATTTTTACGCAATAGAATAGGTTTCTTAGATATGACCGAGGTGATTCAACAAGCCATGCAAAAAATACCTTTTATTGAAAAGCCAACTTTAGAAGAGTATTTTGAAACCGATGGAGAGGCGCGTAACTTTGCGGCTTCTTTAATACACATGTAATCAATCTATTTTTTAAGTGTTTTACCAAATTAAATTCCTCCGGGATAGCATATGATGAATTTTCTTGTTATTGATTGGATAAGTACCGGTATAAAAACGGCACAGTTTATTATGTCGTTTTCTATTTTGGTTGTTTTGCACGAATTAGGACATTTTATTCCTGCAAGACTATTTAAATGTAGGGTAGAAAAATTCTATTTATTTTTTGATCCATACTTCAGTTTGTGGAAAAAGAAAAAAGGTGATACCGAATATGGGCTTGGCTGGATACCTTTTGGTGGCTATGTAAAAATATCAGGAATGATAGACGAGAGTATGGACAAAGAGCAAATGAAATTGCCACCAGCTCCGTATGAATTTCGTGCAAAACCAGCTTGGCAAAGATTAATCATTATGATTGGTGGCGTTGTAGTAAATATCATATTAGCTATTGTAATTTTTATAGGGATCACTTGGGTTTGGGGAGAGCAATATTTGCCAGCAAAAAATGTACAATATGGCGTTCATGCCGATTCCTTAGCCAAAAGTATTGGTATAATGGATGGCGATAAAATAGTATCAATCGATGGAAAAATTGTAGAAGATTTTGGCACCATTGTTCCAGAAATTATTACAACAGATGCTAAAAAAATTCAGATAGAAAGAAACGGTGCAAAGCTTGATATTAGTGTACCTGATGGATTAATTAAAAATCTATTTAAAACAAAAAAGGGTAGAGAACTCGCTTCTGAATTTGTAACGATTCAATATCCTGCTATTGTAGATTCTGTTGCCAAAACAGCGGTGTTTACAAAAAATAAATTTCAAAAAGGCGACCAGTTGATTGCTTTTAACAATAAGCCTTTCAACTATTTTCACGAATACGAAGCTTTGAATAAAGGCTATGCAGATTCTGTTGTAAGCTTTACTGTGCTCAGACAAAAAGATACTGTTGATGTACGCGTTTTATTAAACAACAAAGGTGCGGTAGGATTTTTTAGAAAATCGCCCTATGCAATTTTTGGTAGTGTAACCAAAACCTATACATTGGCACAAGCTATTCCAATGGGCTTTTCGCATTGCTTTGAAACACTAGACAGATACATTACTGGCATCAAACAAATATTTACAGGCAAAGTAAATGCGAGTGAATCTTTGGGTAGTGTAATTAGTATTGGTAATACGTTTCCTGGTGTTTGGGATTGGCAAAAATTCTGGACATTAACGGGTATTTTTTCAATCATATTAGCTTTCATGAATATTCTTCCCATTCCAGCACTAGATGGTGGACATGCTTTGTTTACATTGTATGAAATGATTACAGGTCGTAAACCTGGCGATAAGTTTATGGAGTATGCGCAAATGGCTGGTATGGTATTGTTACTAGGATTAATGGCCTATGCCTTAGGTTTAGATTTTTGGCGATTATTTAAGTAAGCTTATTTATAGAGTTGAACCATTAGGTTTAGCTTTGCAATAATAACAACCATGGGGTCGTATTGGTTTCGACAGCATATGTCACGGTTGGTGTAAGCATGCAGTGCGTTGGATAATTAGCACTTTAATCTGAATATTCAAACTTCAAATGGCAATACTCAGTATGCCATGGCTGCTTAATCAGTGATTAAGTAACCATTCGGGCCGCGGCTAAGGTTCGCCTGTTACCTCTTGCTGCCGCCGACTCAAAACAAAAGAGGATGCTGTAACAGAAGGCTGTGACTGTTACCTAAGACTATTCAGCTAAGCGCTAGGTTGGTTGGTTTCTTTCCTGCTTAGTGCCTACAATTAATAAGAAAATAAGCATGTAGAAAGCCAATGGTCGCGATGTTTGGACAGGGGTTCGACTCCCCTCGACTCCAC
>JBAXPJ010000183.1:0-3184 GCA_037132335.1 Sediminibacterium sp.
TTTGTTTGAAATGTAAGGTTTCCCCTTTTGATTCAATATAGGTTAAGGAGTGGTCAGTAGAGAAAAATTTATGTGTAAACTTTTGCCAAGAATCTGGATCATTTTCTTGTTCTGGATTATATAAGTCCTGTCCGCCTGCACCAGTAACTAAATATATAATACCATTAGCTTGTGTATTGTTTACACCATCATATTTTTTATCCAAAATCCATTTACCATTGACAACTCTACCTCTTAATGTTTTATTATCTTTGCCTCCCACCAATTGTGTACCTTTTCTATCTGGAGTGAATTTTAAAGGAAAAGATCGTTGGTAATTATGTACATGTCCATTAAATACTACATCTACTTTTCCAACTTCAAAAATGGGCGCTAATAGTCTCATTTGTTGTTGTTCAAAATGTTCTCTTGATGAATTAAAGCCAGGATGGTGAAATAATACAAAATGCCATTTTAGATCAGAGGAGTTCAATAAATCATTTTTAACCCAATTTAATAATGTAGAATCGGTCCAGTCAACATAATTGTCTGCATCAATAACAGTCCAATGTGCGTTTGCATAATTATAAGAAAAATTAGACATACTTGGGTAGGCCTTTCCTGCAGCTGTGTAAAAAGCATTTTTATTCTCCTCTGAACCTTTTAATAAAGGTACCATACTAGAGCCTTCTTTTGATTTAAGCCCATTTAAAGGTTGTTCCCAAAAATAATAATAGCTTAAAGCACTAGGTGTTTTATCCATATCTCTGTCTTCAGCATCATGATTACCCACAGAGGCAATAAATGGAATTTTACGCATTAAGGGGGCACCCAAAGAGTCCGCCTGGTCGGCATTATAAATTGGCCAAAATTTTTCTGTATAATCGTTTATTAAACCACTATTGTAAACAATATCCCCAGGCACTGCAATATAGTCTGGATCAAGCTTATACATGATAGAGGCTAATTTTTTTTGATCCTTGGTTAAAGCGCCAATATCTCCTATGGCAACAAATTTATAATCTTGATTATTTGATTTTGGAGCATGACCATATGCTTCAAAAACAAGTTTATTATTATTTAAAACTCGATAACCAAAATCCTTTCCAGCTAATAAGTTCTTCACTGTAAAATGGTATACTACAAAGGGTGTTACATTTTTCACATTTACAAGGTTAAAATTATTTGCTTTTGAACTTTCCCATTTAGTAGTTGTTTTTACTTCTACACGCCATTCATTAATAGTGTCTTTAGTATGCCAAAGTAAAGATAGCTCAAAGGGCTTACCTTCATACCCCACTTGTAAATAAGGCTTTACTAAAAAAGGGGCTTGTGCGTTTATGCTTGCACTTACTAAGAAAAATTGTAAAAAAACAATTTGCCATTTTTTCATGTACATGTATTTATAATGAAATTAAGTTCAAAAAAATAATAACAAGCGCTAACAAAATAAATTAATAGAAAAGTAATATGTACTCATTTTAGCAGAAAAAATTAAATATGAATGAAAGCCTTAAACTCAAAAAAGCAGGCCGTTAATGCCTGCTTTTTATAACTCCTTTTTTATTCTCGAGAATAACAATGTAGCGAGACCGGGATTTGAACCCGGGACCTCAGGGTTATGAAGATTTTTTGAGAAAATGAAGGCGTTGATTTGTAGTGAGTTATGTTTTCACAAAACGGAAAACGACCGATTTCAGTCGAATTCAGGGGGTGTTTTCATGACACAGAGTGTTTATTATATTAAATATATAGCTTACCTTTTAACAGTAAATCACATAATCTATTGCAATTCTAACGCAACTGCTCTATTTACAATTCTTGTAATCACTATTACTCCTTTATCATCTTATTTATTCACTGAAATGGGCTATAACCTATTTCTAAACCAACACGTATGAAAAAATTACTTTTCATCATCATATTGGCGGTCAATAGCCTGCATATATGGGCGCAAATTATCGATGTTCACACCCACTCGTATATAGGTTCCGAATTATATCCTGCAGGTATTCTAAATGGAGTTAAGCCGGCTAAAAGTGCTGACCTTCACTTAAGAGAAACGATTGCCGAAATGGATAAGAATAATATCAAATTTTCAGTTGTGAGTGGCTCGATTGAAAGTGTTGAAAAGTATGTTAAAGCAGATGCTCGATTTATTCCAGGCTATTCAGATATAGAACCTATGGGGCAATTAATGCCGATTGCTGAATTTGAACAATTTATTAAAGACGGAAAGATTAAGGTATTTGGAGAAATTGGTTCCGCATACCATGGTCGAACGCTGAATGATCCCATGTATGCCCCCTATTTAAAAATTTGCGAAAAGTATGACATACCCGTTGGGTATCATACGGGGGGTAGCTTCCCAGAGGCGTATCTAAAATATCCAAAATTCAGAATGGCCCTTGGGGACCCACTATTGATTGAAGATGTGTTGGTTGGCTATCCTAAATTGCGCGTTTATCTAATGCACGGAGGGGCAAATTATTTTGAAAATACAGTTAGTATGATGACCTTATATCCACATCTCTACATTGATGTGGCTGTTTTGTTATGGACAGACAAAACGACACAAAATTATGCGATTCGACTACTTAAATTAGCTAAAGAGTCAGAGGTGTTGGACCGTGTTATGTTTGGGTCAGATCCCATGGTATGGCCAGGCGCATTATCTAAATCTGTTGAATTTCTTAATGCGCAGTCCTACCTGAGCGATAAAGAAAAGAGAATGATTTTTTATGATAATGCAAAAACATTTTTAAAAATTAAATGACTTTAACAACAAATAATGGAAGTACACCACCCACACCACCCGGCACATAAAAAGAATTGGTCTGAATATCTATTAGAGTTTGTAATGCTTTTTACTGCTGTTACCCTCGGTTTTGTCCGTCGTCAAACCAATGTTCTTTTTCGGTCTTAGAGAGTTTCCTTATTTGAATGCAATTAAATTAAGACAATGTTCAAAATTAAATAAACGTGAACGTTATGGTTGATCATTCTTTATTTCGGTAAGAAATGACAAAAACCTCACGCAAAACCTCACGCAAACCTCACGCAGAAACAGAAAAGGACCCACGATTTAACGTAAGTCCTTGATTTTCATGTAGCGAGACCGGGATGAAGAGTGTTTTCATGACACAAAAAATAAAAAAGGGAATGTAGAAACATTCCCCGCTTTGTCTAACATCTATGAGACCCC
>JBAXPJ010000184.1:0-3171 GCA_037132335.1 Sediminibacterium sp.
GCCAGTTGAATATCATAACTGTTTTTTAGGGCAGTATTGATAGCATCTGTTAATGATAATTTCTGCTGAGAAAATCCCATTAAACTAATGGCGCAAAAAATAAGGAACAATAGTTGCTTCTTCATAACTGTGAATTTACAAACGGTAATGAAAGATTTATAAAATATTACACCAATGGACGACTAGCTCACCAAAGTACCCATATCTTGACCTTGCACCACTCTTAATAGGTTGCCTGGCTCATTCATATCAAATACTATGATGGGTAATTTATTTTCCATACAAAGTGTAAAGGCTGTCATATCCATTACTTTCAGGTTTTGGTTGATACATTCCTGGAAGCTGATTTTTTCGAAACGCGTAGCTGTTGGATCTTTTTCGGGATCGGCTGTATAAATGCCATTCACCCTAGTTCCTTTTAATATCACATCTGCTTTCATTTCAATGGCACGCAAAGAACCAGCTGTATCAGTTGTAAAGTAAGGATTACCAGTACCCGCTCCAAATATCACTACCCTACCTTTTTCGAGGTGGCGTAAGGCTTTTCTTCTGATATATGGCTCTGCTACTTGCTCCATATTAATAGCGCTTTGTAAACGCGTATAAACACCAATTTTTTCTAACATCGCTTGCATAGCCATTGCATTAATAACCGTGGCCAACATACCCATATAATCGCCATGTGCTCTTTCAATACCACTCTCGGCCTCGTTCATACCTCTGTAAATATTCCCTCCGCCAATTACAATAGCTACTTGAACTCCTAAATCAACGATGGTTTTAATGTCTTGGGCATACTGTTCAATAATGGCTGCGTTAAAAGGATCGCCATTACGTTGGTTGCCCAATAGGGCCTCTCCAGATAATTTCAGTAAAATTCGTTTGTATTTAGGAAGCATATGCAAGGGTTATTTACATGCAAATAACCTTAATTTTTCATGAGCAACCAAAATGAATCACTCTATCTTAGAAATACAGCAATGAAAGTCTCTATTTGTTATTTAAATAGAACTGACCGCTGTTAGATTTTTTAATAATTAAAGGGTGCAATAGAAGGTTGGAATTAAAGTAAATAAACAGATTGGGTTGACCCCTCAGAAATCTCTTGTGGTAGAATTATCCTTTATTTATTATTGACATATGCCTTACCAACCTAATTGATGAATAGGGAGGATTAAAATACAAAGAGGCTGCATCAAAAATGATACAGCCTCTTTTAGAAATATGTTCTTAGAATGAACCTAGAAATTATCCTAGAGCCACACGTTTGAATTCTGTTACTTTTAAATTAGCGCTAACTGATTTTAAATGATCGCCAACAGTTTTGCTGCCGTCTTTTACAAAAGCTTGTGCTAACAATGTTTGCTCTTTAAAGAAGGCGTTTAATTTTCCTTCTGCTATTTTAGCAATCATTTCGTCTGGTTTACCAGCCATTTTAGGATCTGCTTTCATGGTTTCAACCACAATGGCTCTTTCTCTTTCAATGGTAGAAGCAGGAATACTATCTGCATCAACAGCCAAAGGATTCATTGCAGCAATTTGCATAGCAATATCTTTTCCAGCTTCAGCAGCTTCTTCGGTCATTCCTACTAAAACACCCATACGGTTTGCACCATGGATATAAGAAGCAACAAAAGCCGCTTCAATTCTTTCAAATTTAGCAACCCCAATTTTTTCGCCAATTGAAGCTAATTTATCGTTGATTAAGTCAGAAACTTTTACACCGTTAACGCTTACTTCGTTTAATTCTTCGGCACTTTTTACATTGTTAGCAACAGCAGCTTCAGCAATGCCTTGTGCAAATGCAACAAACTCAGGATTTCTTGATACGAAATCAGTTTCGCAACTAATACATACTACAAATCCAGTTTTGTGATCAGCAGAAGTTTTTGCAATAATTACTCCTTCTTTTGCTTCGCGGTCGCTACGTTTAGCGGCTACTTTTTGACCTTGTTTGCGTAACCAATCAATGGCAGCTTCAAAATCGCCATTTGTTTCAGTTAAAGCTTTTCTGCAATCCAGCATACCAGCACCAGTTGCCTGACGCAATTTATTGATATCAGCGGCGGTTATTGTTACAGTTGACATAATGTATAATTGTATTGATGATTAATTATTTTTCACTGATTGAGTTTACACCCCATTAACAGTGAATAGTAGTATAAAAATTTGGGTCATTATGCCATTACCCATAAGAGAATAGCGTAATGACCCAAACAGTTTGATGTAGAAACTATCTGCTTCCACCACCACCACCAGCTGGGCGACGGTTATTATTACTTGGAACACGACGTTTTGGTGCGCCACCTGGTCCACCAGCAGGAGCGCCGGTACCACCACGTTGTCTACCACCGCGAGCAGCTTCACCTTGTGCTTCTGCTTCTAAGCGACGTGCACGTGCTTCGTTTTCGTTGTTGCTGTCATCACCTTCATCGTCATCTTTAGACGCTTGACGTTCTGCCAAACCTTCTGCAATTGCAGCGATGATATAATTAGTAATGATGGCGATTGATTTAGTTGCATCGTCATTTGCAGGAATTGCAAAATCAACTTTATTAGGATCGCTATTGGTATCTACCATACCAAAAGTAGTGATGCCTAAACGTTTTGCTTCGGCAAGTGCAATATGCTCGTGACCTATATCAACTAAGAATAAAGCAGCCGGTAAACGACCTAATTGAGCAATACCGCCCAATACTTTTTCCATTTTTTCTTTGTCGCGCGTTAAAGTTAAACGCTCTTTTTTAGTTAAACTTTCAGCGCTACCGTCTGCTAACATTTTTTCAATGCTTTGCATTTTTTTAACGCTTTTACGAACGGTGTTGAAGTTGGTTAACATACCACCCAACCAACGTTCTGTAGCATAAGGCATGTTCACTTTCTTAGCGCATTCGCTAACAATTTCTTTGGCCTGTTTTTTAGTAGCAACAAACATGATCTTCTTACCGCTTTTAGCAATTTGCTTCAAAGCAGCAGCAGCTTCTTGTAAATGATCTACTGTTTTGTTAAGGTCAATGATGTGAATACCTTTCTTCTCAGCGAAGATATAAGGTAGCATCTTAGGGTTCCACTTCTTTTTCAGGTGACCAAAATGTACGCCGGCCTCCAGGAGTTGTTGTTGTAATGAAGTGTTATTTTCCATTGTATGAGTTTGAAATTTTTAATTTGAAA
>JBAXPJ010000185.1:0-3166 GCA_037132335.1 Sediminibacterium sp.
ACTCCTTTTTTAGGTTTGATGTATTATTTCTTACCAAAGGCTGCTAACCGTCCGGTGTTTTCTTATAAATTATCTATTATACATTTTTGGGCTTTAATATTTTTATATATCTGGGCCGGCCCACATCATTTATTATATACAGCACTTCCAAACTGGGCACAAAGCCTAGGCATTGTATTTAGTTTCATGTTAATATTCCCAAGTTGGGGTGGTATGATTAATGGTTTATTAACCCTTCGCGGTGCTTGGGATAAAGTAAGAGAGGATGTGATTTTGAAATTTATGGTGGTAGCGGTAACGGCTTATGGTATGTCTACTTTTGAAGGACCTATGTTATCTCTAAAGAGCATTAACGCGGTGGCGCATTTCTCTGATTGGATTATTGCACATGTGCATATTGGAGGATTGGGTTGGAATGGCATGCTTACGTTTGGAATATTGTATTGGTTAATTCCAAGAATTTATAAAACAGAATTGTATTCAAAGAAATTAGCGAACATACATTTCTGGTTAGCTACTTTAGGTATTTTATTTTATGCCATACCTATGTATTGGGCAGGTTTTCAACAAGTAGCTATGTGGAAACAGTTCACACCTAGTGGCCAATTAAAGTATCAATTTTTAGAAACCGTTACCTATATGGCTCCTTTTTATGCAATGAGAGCGCTTGGGGGATCGCTTTATTTGACGGGAGCTATTATAGGAATGGTGAATTATTTTAAAACCATTGGTCAAGGTACATTGATTGCCAATGAAGATGCACAAGCACCTGCTTTGGAAAAAGAATATACCCAACATGCTGGAGAGCATTGGCACCGTTGGATAGAAAGAAGACCCACTCCCTTTTTATTATTATCCTTAATAGTTATTTTAATAGGGGGCTTAGTAGAATTAGTACCTACCTTTTTAGTAAAATCGAATATTCCTACTATTTCAAGTGTAAAGCCTTACACGCCTTTAGAATTACAAGGAAGAGATATTTACACAAGAGAGGGTTGTTATACCTGTCACTCTCAAATGATACGTCCGTTTAGAAGTGAAACAGAACGTTATGGAGAGTATAGTAAAGCAGGCGAGTTTGTCTATGACCATCCATTTCAATGGGGTAGTAAAAGAACTGGACCAGATTTAGCTAGGGAAGGTTCGGGTAATTTGAAAAAATCAAATACCTGGCATTATAATCACTTTGAAGAACCAAATTCTATTTCAACAGGTTCCGTCATGCCTTCCTATTCTTTTTTAATTGATGATAATATAGATACAGCCAGCACGCCTTTAAAAATAAATGCGATGCGCACTTTAGGGGTACCCTATGCAGCAGATTATGCAAGTAAGGCGAATCAAGATTTAATGATTCAGGCAAAAACTATTTCAGCTGATTTGGAAAAAGACGGCATTAAGGTTGCACCGAATAAAGAAATCATTGCCTTGATTGCTTATATACAAAGACTAGGCACAGATATCAATAAAAAATAAACAAGAAAAAGTAAACAAGTAAAATTAAACATTATGTACAGTTTTATAAAAAAGTATACCGAAACCATGCAGGATCAAAATATTTATCCGCTTTTTTCACTTTTAGTTTTTGTTGCATTTTTTATTGCAGTGTTATGGTATGTTAAGGTGCTTGACAAAAATGAAGTGGAAGAAATTAAAAATTTACCATTAGAACAATAATATATCATCTAAAAACATTTCTTATGTTAAAAATTAAAAATATTTTCCTTTTCTTATTGGCCTCTGTATTGTCTCTTAGTGCTTTTGCACAGCCGACTTTGCTTCCCGCCAAACCAGCAGTGACCAATTATATGCAGCTACTTATGGTTACCGTTGCTTGTTTATTAGTAGTAGTTATATGGATACTAACAAAAGTTTTATTAATGGTTTCTAAACAAGCGCTAAACTTATCAAAAGCAGGTAAAAAAGTAATGATGATTTTTGTAGTGGTAATGGGTTCTATGTTTGCTACAAATGTTTTTGCACAATCTACAGCGGCAGTCTCTGATAGCACTACAAAGGTAGCCTCCACCGATTTTTATGGGGGAGTATCTTACAATACCTTTTGGACAATGAGCACTGTAATTGTACTAGAGTTACTAGTTATTTTTTTATTGGTTTTATTTATAAAAAATATTTTTAGGTCTATTCATCCTTCAGAAAAAATAATGGTAGAAGGGAAACTGCAGAGTGATTCTTGGTTGATTAGAACCTGGCATACATTGGACAAGCAATTTTTTACAAAAGCCATTCCTTTGGAAAAGGAAGCTGATATGCTTTTAGATCATGATTACGATGGCATTAAAGAATTAGACAATGCCTTACCACCTTGGTGGAAGTATGGCTTTTATATTACCATTGTAGTAGCAGTATTTTATATTTTAAAATTTGAAGTATGGCATACAGGTATGAATCCTACGCAGGAGTATGCTGAAGAGATGAGCGCTGCAAAAATTCAAACCGATGCGTATTTGGCTTCTGCTAAAGAAAATGTGGATGAAAACACAGCGGTACTATTAGATGCTGCAGGTGCTGCTGAAGGAAAAATTTTATTTGCAAAAACTTGTACGCCTTGTCATTTGGCAGAAGGCCAAGGATTGGTAGGCCCAAATTTAACCGATGACTATTGGATACATGGCGGCGGGGTTAAAGACATATTCAAGACGATTAAATATGGATATCCAGATAAAGGAATGCAGTCTTGGCAAACTATTTATTCTCCTATTCAAATTGAAGAATTAGATACTTATATTAAAACATTAAGAGGAACGCATCCTGCACATCCAAAGGAACCACAAGGAGACCTATACAAAGAAGTAACTGCGATAAAGGACAGTGCTGCAACAAAAAAATAAATGGAACAAATAAATAATACAGATTCGGAGAGTATATCAAATTATAAAAAGGACTTATTGGATCAAACATTTAGAGATTCGGTATCTACTATTAGTAAAGAGGGTAATAGAAACTATGTCAATCCGCAAAAACCACATGGTAAATTATATAATTTAAGATCTTATTTTAGTTATTTTTATTTGATTTTATTTTTTACCCTTCCTTTTATAAAAGTAGAAGGGGAGCCTGTATTTTTGTTCAATGTACTAGAGAGAAAATTTATATTTTTTAGTAAAATATTTTGGCCTCAAGATTTTTTTATTTTTGCCATTGG
>JBAXPJ010000186.1:0-3110 GCA_037132335.1 Sediminibacterium sp.
ATCAACTCTTTTAAATTGATATTATCAAGTATTACTTATCTGATAATCCTCATAGCAATAATAATTAAATTAAAAACAGTTCTAACAAAACCTAAACTGCATTAAAACGACATTTTAGCCGGACCGTTATAAAATATTCAACAACACACTTCAAAAAAACAAGTACTCAATAGAATCACTTGAATGCTAAGCATGCTCTCCAGTCAATATGTTGGGTATTTGGGAAGAAACGAAAAAATCTCACACAAAACGTCAAGCAAACCTCACGTAGCAAAGGACCCTCAATCTAAAGTGGGTCCTTTGTTTATGTAACCTGCATTGTACTACATTCTAACCAAATGTGGAAGGATTTAAGGGAATTCTATAAAATGGCGAAGCCTTTTGAAAAAAATATGAAAACCAAAAAGAACTAGTGTATGAGTCACTTTGTCACAAAAAATAATTATTTTTACCATAACTTTGTTACAATTATTTATATTTTTTACCCTATCTTTATTACATGTTTAAGAGACAGCTATTATTGGAACTTGAAAAATGGAGGCAAAATATACCCCGCAAACCACTTGTAATTAGAGGTGCTAGGCAAGTTGGAAAAACCACCCTTGTTAATCAATTTGCAGCGCAGTTTGAACAATACATCTATTTAAACCTAGAACTATCAGAAGACAAGGAACCCTTTGAAAATTTCACATCCATTGAGAACTTAATAAACACATTATTTTTTCTTAAAAATAAAACAGTAGGCAAAAAAAGTAACACATTAATATTTATTGATGAGATACAAGAAGTGCCAAAGGCTTTAAATATACTTAGGTATTTTTATGAGCTAGCTCCTGAAATTTCTGTCATTGCTGCTGGAAGTATGCTTGAAACTTTATTTGATAAGAATATAAGTTTCCCAATAGGCCGTGTTGAATATAAAGTTATCAGACCAGTTTCATTTCCAGAATTCCTATCAGCTATTGATGAGACAGCAGCGTTAGAACAATTAATACAAATACCATTAGCTGCATTTGCTCAATCAAAATTATTAAGCCTGTTTCATACATATGCTTTAATAGGAGGCATGCCGGAAATCGTTCAACATTATGCAACACATAAGGACCTTGTAACATTAGGCCCTATTTATGATTCCTTAATAAGTGGGTATATGGATGATGTTGAAAAATATGCAAAAAGCAATGCACAAATATTGCATATTAGACATTGTATAAAAAACTCATTTGCTCAAGCTGGTAAAAGGATAAAGTTTGAAGGTTTTGGCAACTCCGCCTATAAGTCGCGCGAAATGGGGGAATCATTACGCACTTTAGAAAAGGCCTTAATCATGCAATTGGTATATCCTTCTACAACTGCAACCCTGCCAATGGTTCCTGACATAAAAAAATCACCAAGGTTACAAATTTTGGATTCAGGACTATTAAATTACTTTGTAGGAATTCAGAAAGAAATTATTGGTACTGATGATTTAAATAGTATTTACCAAGGAACATTAATTGAACATTTAATTGGTCAAGAATTATTAGCATTTCAATATAATGCACTAAGCTCAATGCACTTTTGGGTAAGAGAAAAAAAAGAATCAACTGCCGAGGTTGATTATCTATTTCAGTACGATGGATTGATCATACCCATTGAAGTTAAATCTGGTAAAGTAGGTACACTAAAATCACTACATAGTTACATGGATATAGCTCCGCACAATTTTGCTGTTCGATTTTATGCAGGTGCTTTAAATATTACAGATGCCATTACTCAAAATGGAAAGAAATACAAAATTCTTAACCTACCATATTATCTAGGCTCTCAAATTGAAAAATATATTGCTTGGTTTATCGAAACAAAAAAAGTCGGCCACTAAAGCCGACTTTCTGAATTCATCTATTATTCTTGGTAATATTGTTATTCTCAAGAATAACAATGTAGCGAGACCGGGATTTGAACCCGGGACCTCAGGGTTATGAAGATTTTTTGAGAAAATGAAGGCGTTGATTTGTAATTAGTTATGTTTAGACAAAACGGAAAACGACCTATTTCAGTCGATTTCAGGGGGTGTTTTCCTCACGCAAGGATTAACTTATTATCATTTTATTAATTGTAACATTTAATACTTTGTAATACCGTAAACTTTAATTAAATTCAATATATAAAAAAAATAAAATATGAAAAAACTATTATTATGTTTTCTTGTATCAGCATCATTAACTGCTTGTA
The DNA here is from genome assembly GCA_037132335.1 of Sediminibacterium sp. Classification (GTDB taxonomy): domain Bacteria; phylum Bacteroidota; class Bacteroidia; order Chitinophagales; family Chitinophagaceae; genus Sediminibacterium. The sequence goes on from JBAXPJ010000186.1 coordinate 2,215, forward strand.
CTTCCACTTCAAAAGATGCTTCAATTACGGGAGTATATAATTTGGATAAACAAGTTATAAAAACTGATGGTAAAGATTCAGCAATGAATGGCAGTCAAATTAAAATGTATACAGCAACCCATTTTCTGTGGGCTAATTTAGGAGCAGATTCAACCGTAAATTTTGGTTTTGGTAGTTATGTTGTTAAAGGAGATAGCATAACAAGAACTAGTATCTACAGTTCTAGAATATTAGATACAACTAACGTACTTACTTACTCATTTAAAACAACTGAAAAAGGGTATTCACAAATAGTTACTAATAAAAATGCTGCTGGCAAAGAATCTCAAATGATTGAAGATTACACAACTTTAGCTTCAAACACGCCCGCTTCTTCTGATTTAGAAGGTGCATGGAAGCAAGTGAATACAACAGTTATTGATAAAAAGGATACAATGAAGTTTACCAATATTCAATATAAAGTATTTCAAAATGGATACTTTATGTTTGTTAGAAGGTTTGCTACAGACTCCACTCAAAAAACTTTTAAATCAGGATTTGGAACGGGTAAGTACACTTACAACAATGGAAATTTAGAAGAAACAAGCGATTTAACTTCTAGTCAAAAATATAAAGGAGTGAAATTTAAGATTGCCGTTAAGTTTAATGGTAAAGACGAATATTCTCAGTCAATTAGTGATTCTACTAAAACATATATTGAAACTTATTCTCGCGTAAAATAGTATTAGATTTAAAAGAAAAAAGAGACCTCTAGCAACAGGGGTCTCTTTTTTTTCAAACCTCACGCAAACCTCACGCATAAACAGAAAAGGACCCACGATTTAACGTAAGTCCTTGATTTTCATGTAGCGAGACCGGGATTTGAACCCGGGACCTCAGGGTTATGAATATTTTTA
>JBAXPJ010000187.1:0-3071 GCA_037132335.1 Sediminibacterium sp.
ATGCTAAAATAGCTTTTTAATCTTAAGATTTTGCATTAGTTTCGTTAGTGTTATTAAGGTTAATTTTTATGACCCAAGCAGCTTATTTTGATGCCCAAGTCAGAACATGTAACCCCTAAAAATAAAACCACTGAGTAATATGAAATTTATAGTTTCTTCCTCTTCACTTTTAAAACACCTACAACAAATTTCTGGTGTTATTAATACCAACACTGTTTTACCTATTTTAGAAGATTTTTTATTTGAGATTGAAGATAAAAAATTAAATATTGTTGCTACAGATTTAGAAACAGTCATGCGCGTTCAAATGGATGTAGAAAGCAAGGCCAATGGTCGTGTTTGTATACCTGCTAAAATTTTAATAGACTCTTTAAAAAATATTGCCGACCAACCGCTTACGTTTAATATTGATAAAAATTATGCGGTAGAAATTACGAGTGACAATGGAAAGTATAAAGTGATGGGAGAAAATCCAGATAATTTTCCTAAAGAACCGACTGCTGATGATACCACTGGTTTTAATATGACCAGTACAGGACTTTTAACTGCCATCAACAAAACGTTATTTGCCGTGAGTGGTGATGATTTACGTCCAGCCATGACGGGTGTGTTTTTTGAATTGTCCAAAGACGGTGTACAATTTGTAGCTACCGATGCCCATCGTTTAGTAAGGTATAAGAGAACAGATACCAAAGCCAAACAAAACGCATCTTTCATAGTTCCTAAAAAACCATTGAACTTATTAAAAAATGCCTTACCAGACAACGAAGATCCTATCACCATTAGCTTTAATAGCAATCATTTATTTGTGGATCATGGTTCTACACAATTGATTTGTCGTTTAATTGATGCACGTTTTCCTGATTATAAAGTAGTTATTCCTGCAGACAATCCATATCGCCTCACCGTTAACAAACATGATTTTCAAAATGCTTTGCGTCGTGTGAATGTATTTAGTAATAAAAGCACCAATCAAGTTGCTTTAAATATTACTGGCAATGAATTACAAATGGCAGCTCAAGACATTGACTTTAGTTTTGAAGGAAATGAACGCATGAGTTGTGAGTACAAGGGGGAAGACATTCAAATTGCTTTTAACGCGAAATTTTTAATTGAAATGCTAAGTGCTGCGGATACGGATGATGTATTTCTTGAATTGTCTACTCCTAGCAAAGCGGGGCTTATTAAACCCTCCGAGCAAGCAGTTGGAGAAGATCTTTTGATGTTGGTAATGCCATTGATGTTAAATAGTTAATCCCTACCCAATAAAAGCGAATATTATTTCGCTTTGTTTTCAACGAAACCCGATGCCTCAATCAATGGAACATCGGGTTTTTTTATTTACATTTATACCATAATTAATACAGCGATGCTTGACCTTATAAAAAACTATTTTGAACAGATTTCAAGTGCACAAAGGGCTTTATTATTAGCCGGGGGCATCACTTTTTTTTGGCTCGTTGAAATTGCCATTCCTTTATTTAAATTTAAATACAACAAGTACCAACACGCAGGCATTAATTTATTTTTCACCCTTACTACGATTGTGATCAATTTTGGTTTTGCCCTATTGATGGTTAAGTCAAGTGATTATGTAGTGAAAACAAATTTCGGAATATTAAACTGGTTGTCTTTAAAAGCTGCACCTAATTTACTGGTAGGATTATTATTAATGGATTTAATTGGGGCGTATCTAGTTCATTTAATTGAACACAAAGTAAAATTTTTATGGAAATTTCATATGGTACATCATGCAGATACACAGGTAGACACCACCACAGGTAATAGGCACCATCCCGGCGAATCAATTGTAAGAGCGGTATTCGCCATTTTAGCAGTATTTATTTTAGGCACCCCTATGTGGATGGTGCTATTGTACCAAAGTTTAAGCGTGGTTCTTACCCAGTTCAATCATGCCAATATTAGAATTCCAAAATGGTTTGATCAAAGTTTTGGTTATATAATTGTTTCACCCAATATGCACCGAATACATCATCATATAAAGCGCCCCCAAACAGATAGCAATTATGGAAATATATTTTCCTTTTGGGATCGATTGTTTGGCACGTATAATTTTACGCCTATGAGCGAAATTACCTATGGTTTAGATGTATTAGACAATTCGAAAGACCAATCATTGGCGTATCAATTAAAAGCGCCGTTTGATAAATCTATAAAAGCTGATTATTAAACGCCCATTAAAAAAGAAAAAGAATGAGTAAAATAGGTGCTTTTATTCCTGCTCGCTATGCTGCAACACGTTTTCATGCGAAATTAATGCAGCCATTAGGCGGCAAGACGGTAATTAGACATACCTATGATAACACCTTAGCAACTGGTTTGTTTGACGAAGTATATGTGGTTACAGATAGTGATATTATTTATAATGAAATTGTTAGCAATGGAGGGAAGGCCATTATGAGCAAGGAACAACATGAAAGCGGAACTGATAGAATTGCGGAAGCAGTAAAAAACGTAGAGATAGATATTGTAGTCAATGTGCAAGGCGATGAGCCCTTTGTAAAAAAAGAACCACTTGAAAAAGTGATTGCTGTCTTTAAAGACGAAAAAGTACAAGTAGCATCTTTGATGCAAACATTAACCAACGCTTCATTGATTGCAGATCCTAATTATGTCAAAGTAGCTATAGATAAAAATTCAAACGCTTTGTTTTTTTCTCGCAGTATTATTCCTTATCCAAGAAATACCGATACTCCCTTTACCTATTATGAACACATTGGGGTGTATGCGTTTAAAAAACAAGCCCTCCTTGATTTTACCACCTGGCCTATGACTCCTTTAGAGGCGGCCGAAAAAATTGAATGCCTACGTTATTTAGAAAATGGTGTTGGTATTAAAATGGTACTGACTCATTACATGGGCGTGGAGATAGATACCCCAGAAGATTTAATTAAAGCCGAGAAACTTTTATAAAAGAAAAAATATGAATAAAGGAAAACTATTTCAGTCAACAGTAGTAGCCGCTTTGGCTGGTTTTATTTTTGGTTTTGATATGGTTGTTATTTCGGGAGCAGACAAACCCATTCAAGAATTGTGGCATACTACACCCT
>JBAXPJ010000188.1:0-2920 GCA_037132335.1 Sediminibacterium sp.
CGCTCATCCGCTCAATCAAGCGAGCTTGTTTCGCGGCTTCGCATTAAAAAAGCCTCTCAACTTTGTTGAGAGGCTTTGTAGCGAGACCGGGATTTGAACCCGGGACCTCAGGGTTATGAAGATTTTTTGAGAAAATGAAGGCATTGATTTGTAATTAGTTATGTTTTCACAAAACCGGAATCAACCGATTTCAGTCTAATTCAGGGGCTGTTTTCCTCACGCAGAGCACAATTTAAATTATCAAATTACTTAACAGGAGGTTTAGAGTATTTATCTAAAAATATTTTTACCTTCTTCGTGAATTCATCTAATGGAACTGTGTGACTTGTTTCATGCAAATACCAATACTTATCATTCTTATTAGTTCCGATTAATTCAAACATTGGCTTTTGAGATGTTTCAGAAGGGAAAAAATAATCATACTTCCCATTTAGCATTAAAATAGGTACTTTGATAAAAGGCGTATAAGATGCTGCTTCTACTTCTGGCTTTGATTCTTCAAATTCTAATCCAGCTACCAATAAAACCGCTCTTTTAATCCTTGGTTCAATTGGAATCATGATATTAGCCATTTCCCCACCCCAACTAACGCCGAAGTATAATAAATTGGAAGCATCTAAATCGCCCCTAGATTCAATTACATCAATGGATCGCTTCATATCTTTGCCCCACATAATTACATGGTCCTTATAAAGGTCCGTCTTTTCCGCATAATCAGATTTTAAGGCGTCTTGTCTATTAATAGTTCCTTTATATATAGGATAGAAAAATGCATACCCTAGTTTAATAAAGGTTTTGGGCATTTGACCAATTGTCACTTTTTCTATTTCACTTTTATGTATATCGCCTGAACCGGGGAAATATATTATTGTAGCTATTTTGCCTTTCGTGTTTTTAGGTTTGAATAAGACACCACTCATCCTTTCATTATTATAAGCAGCATTGTACTCAATTAATTCATATGTGTAATCGGGATCTGAATTATCAGTTTTAAGAATTTTTATATCTAACGGGGCTGCTTCATAATCATACTGTCTTTTATAAATATCAAAAACTTCTTTACTAATTTTTGGGAGTTTTAAAAAGTCTCTAAAAGGTTTTTTAATTACTTCGGCATATAAATGCTCGTTATTATTTGTCAAATCCTTAACTAACCTAACTCCATTTGAACTATTTCTATTAAATGCGTCTTGCCCATAATAATCATTAAAAGTATAAGGATCATCATCATATCCTCCACCCAATATTGCTTTTTCACTAAGATCATCTTTAGTAGCATTAGCGCACCACTCTCTAACATTACCAGCTACGTCAGATAGGCCATATCCTGATTTTATTTTTGAATAAGGAATCTCTTTGGTCTCAGATTTTGAAAAATTACTTACTGGACATATTTGACCTGATCTAGAAGGAGTTGCAGCTTTGGCCCATTGATGAACAGAAGGCAAGCGCTTTTTCATAAACTTAGCATAGGCATCTGCTTCATACCAAGAAATGCCATTAACAGGGAAATTTGCTTTGCCATCAGGATAAGTTCCATTTGACCATGTTGCAGGACCTGCAAATCCTGTTTTATCGACAAATAATTTCTGAGCTTCATCGAAATTAAAAGGCTTTCCATTTAGAATTTTAGGTGTCGACCAAAAACTTACACTTTTATACCCATCTGCATCTACAAACTTCTTATAATCTTGATTCGTAACTTCATTTTTATCAATGAGAAAAGGTGAAAACCTAGCAGCAGGCCTAGAATCTAACCCAGCTAAAAATATATTTGTTTTTCCACCAATTACTAATGCCATGGTGGAAGTGTCTGGCATAGTAGTTGGTAATTCAAAAGAGTTTTCACCTGTAGATATAAAATAAGTACCTGCTGTTACTACGAATTCATTTTTTTTCGCATCCACAAATTTGAGCTTAACTGTCCCATTGGGTAAACTGGCTTTATTAATTGGAGTTTTTCCTACAAATTCCCACTTATCATCTACTTCACTCAATTGCAAATAGACATCGATATTAGGAGTGACAGTCATTAAATCAACGGTAGACGTAATTGATATTAAACCATCAATGACTACTTTATTATTAGGATCATTTTCTAATATTTTTTTCCCTGCATAATAAGCTGCACCTGACTTTCCTTCTTTGATGAGTTGTAAAAATTCAGGCAACTCTTTTTCAATAGTATTCGACGCTTTTCCTAGTTTAATATATAAAAAAATTCCCGCTCCCAAAAAGACAACTAACAATATGATATTTAAAATAGGTAATAATTTATTGAATGAATTCCCATCGGAATTATTTTGTTTAGAAATTTCAATGAAATTATCAAAGTTTTTTTCAGACAATAAATCAGGAAATAATTTAGCATTTAATAATTCTGTGGTGTTTAATTTAAATTTGACACTCTGAGTAGTTTCCCATTTTCCAAATTTAATGAGTATTTTTTCCTTTATTCTGTCAGGGGTTTTCTGGTTGCGATAGGTAAATATCAATCCAATTATGAACGTTGCGAGTAATCCTATTAGTGCAAATTTAATTAATGGAAACTCCAGGTGTAATTGATGATCAATTATATTACTAGTTTCTACAATTGCAATAGATGCCCCCAAAAAGGAGGTCATATATTTAAAATAAGTTGAGTGGTTGACATGTATATGCATAGAAAATCTTTAAATTTTGGACTAATCTCAAATTATTATTATAGTAATATAACCATATAAATTTAAGTTTTAAAATCAAATCAAAAAATACCTTTATATGTCAAAAAACGTGTGCCAAATAAGCAAACCTCACGTAGCAAAGGACCCACGATTTAACGTAAGTCCTTGATTTTCATGTAGCGAGACCGGGATTTGAACCCGGGACCTCAGGGTTATGAATCCTGTGCTCTAACCAACTGAGCTACCTCGCCGAATGG
>JBAXPJ010000189.1:0-2904 GCA_037132335.1 Sediminibacterium sp.
TTCATATTCTGAAACTCACTTCTATCCCACTCAAATATTTCCATGGATTCATCCAAAATCAAGTGCAAAAATATTTGATGAATACATTCAACCATTCCATACGTTTTCATAGGGACATAAATGGAATAATCTGCAAGTATAATTGACTTATTGTCTTTTTTTAAACCTGATAATGCTAATGACTTTATTCTATTTTCTTTACAATAATTCAATACACTAACTACATTTGGACTATTCCCACTTGAACTTATTGTTATAACCAAATCGTCTTTTGTAACCCCTTCTATTTTTAAAAACTCTAACATTGCGTTTTCATATGAATAGTCATTTGATAATGCAGTTAATAAAGAACTATCACTTAGTGATCTTGATAATATCTTGCCATTTTTAGAGAAATCTAATGCCATATGGTTTGCAAAAGCAGCACTAGCTCCATTGCCAAAAAAATAGATTTTACTTCTAGTTTCCCTTAGTTTTATAACAATAGCTTTTATTGTTTGAAAAAACAACTCAGGGTCAGAGACTTGCTGATTTGCATAGTATAGAGATTCTTCCAGTCCCTGACCAATTGCTTTAAAATAATTTGAATAGTATTTATTAACCATATATTTTTTCTATATTATTCTCTAAAATAACGCACAAAAGTGCGCACATTTAACCTATTTTTCAACCTTTTCTGGTAACCTATAAACAAAAAATTAAACATGTAAAGTACTTGATTTTCAAGTTACTGACGATTTATGTTTATCTGCAAATACTTCAAATTAGTGTGGACCACACTAATCCAATCCCACTACTTTCGCACCACCATCTAACTGTTCAAACACACTGTTATTACTTAAAAATTCAGGCACTAATTCCTTCATCTTACCTACCAATTGCATTTCATTAGAGACACTTAAAACTAAATGACCTAGTTCATCAAAACTTAATTTAATGGCTGATAATTCCACTTCACGCACTTTAGCAATCAATATTTTATCATGATAGGTTGTAATGGTATTTTCGGCGTCGTTTAATAATTCCTCATATAGTTTTTCGCCAGGGCGTAAACCACTATAAGTAATATTAATATCAATATTAGGAATCATACCATACAAACGAATCATCTTTTTAGCTAGGTCGGCGATGGCTACTGGCTGCCCCATATCAAAAACAAAAATCTCTCCGCCATTACCCATACTACCTGCCTCCAATACTAATTGACAAGCTTCGGGGATGGTCATAAAGTAACGCGTAATATTAGGATGAGTCACTGTTAAAGGACCGCCTTTTTCAATTTGATCTTTAAAACGATTAATTACCGATCCATTAGAACCTAATACATTCCCAAAACGAGTGGTAATAAACTTAGTAGTTTGATGGGCTTCCTTCGCTAAACCTTGAACATAAATTTCAGCCATACGTTTACTGGCTCCCATTACATTGGTGGGGTTTACGGCTTTATCGGTAGATATCATCACAAACCTTTCAGCATGATATTTAACGGCTAAGTCGGCAACGATTCTGGTACCAATCACATTATTCCTAACAGCTTCGGTAGGACAAAGTTCCATCATAGGAACATGCTTATATGCTGCAGCATGATATACATATTGAGGTTTAAAGGTTTCAAATAAACCTTCCATTCTATGTTGATGCGTGATATCAGCTAAATAAGAAATACAATTTATGCGAGTCCCTTTTTCTTGTAATTCCAATTCTAAATAATGTAAAGGTGTTTCAGCCTGATCACATAAAATAATCATTTCAGGAGCATAAGGTAATAATTGACGAACAATTTCACTACCAATAGACCCAGCTGCACCTGTTACTAAAACACGTTTCCCTTTAATTTGAGAGCGTATTTGATTATTATTAATCACAATAGGATCACGCTCCAATAAATCCTCAATTTTTATATTTTGTAATTGACGGCTGCTAAATTTACCTTCGGCCCATCTACTATAAGGAGGGACATTCATTACTTTAATATCGTGATCCAAGCAAAAATCAACTACTTCATTTTTGTGTTTGGTAGATAAACTAAAACTAGCAATAATCAGTTCATCAATATTTTGAATCGCAACCAAATTTACTAATTCAGTATAACGAATCACGGGCACACCATTCAAATGCTTATTAGATTTCTTTTTGTCATCATCAATAAAAGCAATAATATTAATATTGGAATTACCATCATTTTCGAGTACGCGTTGTGTTGCTACTCCAGTATCGCCAGCTCCAAAAATAACTACGTTTTTCTTAGTCATTTTATAGCTTTTAGCATAGGAAAACAAAACCTTCACTGCTACACGATAACTTAGTAAAAACAAAAAGCTAAAAGTGGTATAAATAATTAGTACCGCACCTGTTATACCAAAATCCTGAACATACTTGATCGACAAGCCATTCACCAAAAACAATAATAAAGAAGATACAAAGATTGATGCTGCTATACGAACTGCATCCTGAAAACCAGTATATCTTACAATCCCCGAATAGGTTTTAATCGATGTAAACACTAAAGTGTTTGCAATCAAAATTAATAAGCTTGTATTTAATACAGCTCCCCATTGAATACCTACTAAAGTTAAATTTTGCTTAATCGCAACCGCTAACAAATAGGAAAAGAGCGTGCCCCCAATGTCTAATAAAAATATCACCCAGCGAGGGACGATACTTACTTTTTTAAACATGATATTTGATTTTGTGTGATTCATTCAATAGTGGGGGCTATTGGATTATTAAATAAAGTGAAACTTATCAGCTAAGCTGAAAAGGTCATTATTATTATGCAATCATTTTTTTATATAAACTTCCAAATACTAAATACAAAACGGTTAAAAAGCCAGCTAAAAATCCTCCTAATATCAGAGATTTTAATTTGCTTAGCTTTTCTTTTTCTAAAGGATAGATAGGTTT
>JBAXPJ010000190.1:0-2889 GCA_037132335.1 Sediminibacterium sp.
AACGGACTTATTAAAACCAATTAGTACAGCAACACAAACTGCATTAGATTTAAAAGTGAACACAACAGATGCAATAACTAGCATTGCATTAAAAGAAGATCTAACAAATAAATCAACTACTACAACCCTTGGAACTAGTGATGTGTTATATCCAACACAAAAAGCAGTAAAGACATATGTTGATGCACAAGTAGCTACAGCAGCAATTTCAATAGGTGTAATTGGGTCTTCAAATGCTAAAGGCGCAAGTATAACATCAGGTGTACTAAACTTAGCTCCAGCTGATGGAACTAATGGAGGGATTGTTACAACTGGAACACAAACATTTGCGGGTGCAAAAACTTTTTCTGGGGAAGTAATTGGCGGAAATACAACAACATCTAAAATTTCAGGTTTCGCTGCCAATATGAATACTCAAACGGGCACAACTTACCAGCTTACAACAGGAGATAACGGAAAAATTATAACATTAAACAATTCCGCTGGAATTACGCTTACTGTTCCTACTTTATTTACTGGGTTCAACTGTATGATAGTGCAATTAGGTTCAGGTATAGTAACACTAACTACTTCTGGTACGACCATTAGCAATAGAAGCAACTTTACCAGAACCGCAGGCACTAATGCAATTGTAACAATAATCGCATTATCGAACACTACCTTTATTAGTGCTGGCGATATGCAATAAATAATTCTTATAAAAAAGTTGAAATACACTAATGGTCTATTGAATTTAACTAAATGAGTATGAAATATTTTTTAACAGGATTGTTTTTTTGGATGTGCAGTTTAGCTTCTGCGCAAATAATGCTGCCTGCTTATCATGGGGTTTTTAATTCGAAATATGTAGATGAAGGAAATATTTCTAATGCGTTGGATTTTATAGGGAATAATGACTTTGTAGATTGCGGTACAAATTCAAAATTAAATATTACTAGTTCAATGACTATTGAGTTATGGATTAAGCCGAATCGTGATATGGGTGTTTTTGGCTGGGATAGATTAGTTCATAGAAATTGGCCAAATGGGTATTTTTTTGGAGGCAAAGCCGGCTCTACCAATGCGATTGCAGTGGTTTTGTTTGGAGATCTAAACGCCGCTGTTACGCCTAATAATACTGTTGTAGTTGGCGTTTGGCAGCATATTGCTTTCGTATTTGATGATCCTGCGCATGATATAAAAATTTATAAGGATGGAAACCTAATTTCAGACACTCATTGGAATGGACCAATTACCGGCCAATCAAATAGTCAACTTACTTTAAGTCAGAATGGAGAGTCATTTGATGGGACGATGGAAGATGTTAGAATTTGGAATGTTGCCCGCACGCAAAACCAAATTCAAACTAATATGAATAATGAATTGATGGGTAATGAAACGGGATTGGTAGCTTATTATACCTTCAACCAAGGTATAGCAGGTGGTAATAATACTGCAATTACTACCGTTATCGACAAAACAGCAAATGCGCTGAACGGAACGCTAACCAGTTTTTCTTTATCTGGATCTACAAGCAATTTTGTAAAGGGGAAAGTGATTAAATTAAAAGATGGTTTAACTAGCGCAACCGCAAGTACAAGTGCGTTGCAAATTAAACAAGATTATCCATCTTCAACAGACGGATTATATTGGATTGCTAATTCGAACATTAATGCAGGAGCGGCCTTTCAGATCTATGCAGATATGACAACTGATGGTGGGGGGTGGATGTTACTTAATGCAAGTGGTGGAAATTTGGCTTCCCCAGAAGTATCTATTGTTTCATCAATAAATTCTCTTGGTTATTTGCCTAGAACGACTGTTATAGCACTTGCTAAAATTTCTACTATAGTACAATTGCGTTCAGGACCTAGTAGTAATAAAATTCAAAATGTTACAACTTCTACTGATAGCAAGCCGATCATATCATTAAGAAGTACGGATGTTTCATATAACGGGCAAGGCACTTGGCATTATAATGCAACTTATTCCTCATTTGTGGCTAGTCCTGGTTCAAGTACTTGGTACTGGCATATTACTACTGGCGTTGCTAATGGTTGGCCAGATATGTATCATTCAAATGGAATGGCGAATGGAGTACATTGGCTTCCTACTTATTCTGGGGGAGCAGGAAGGGTTTGGGCTTCGGGGGATTATTATTCTACTTGGATAAAATAAATCTCTTAAGTCAATACCGCATTTAATATTTTATTTATTTTACACCAAAATTACCCCATGAAAAAATCAATACTAATCATTGCAGGCATCTGCTTAATAGCTTTAGTTTCTTTTAAAGCCGATAAATACTTTACACTTAAATTTTCTGAAGCGGCTTTAAACAAGCACTATCAAAATTTAGGAGCTATCAAACAGATAATTGAAAAAAGCAATTTACCACACCAAGAAGTGGTGTTTGTTGCCAATAGTATTGATAGTTTGCAATTAGATATTGTAAACCAAGTAAAAGCACAAACGCAAGTGCCAGCTAAGTAAATAATGCTACGATTTTTTATCAGAATATCAATGTATTTATAATACACACATTGATAGTTTATCCTTTCCTCATCTCCCGTTAATAATCCGAAAATTTTTTGGAGCTATTGCTTCAAGCGAATAATCGGTAACGCTTAATTTTATAGGGCATTCAAAAAAAAAACTATAAAGCATGTCAAATAGATAATAGAATATTTTTATTTGAGTTTATATAAAATAACCTAGCGCCCCGAGATTTCGGGGCGTTTTTTTATGCATTTATTTTCTGTTTAATATTAATTAACGTAATTGAATTTATAGTTAAACATCTTTAAAAATTCATTTTAATCTTCTATTTAAAATTGTGTTTAATATTTTTTAAATATCAAATTTATTTTATTAAACATTATTTTATTGTCACTTGCAAGCGTTAAAATT
>JBAXPJ010000191.1:0-2872 GCA_037132335.1 Sediminibacterium sp.
ACAAATAATACCTGTGCTTATCCAGTAAATAATTTTTGTTGTTTTCATGGTTTGAGTTTTGCTTTGAAATATTAAAATTAATAAAAAGTTAAGTAATAAAAAAGGGCCTACGATAATATTTCGTAAGCCCTTGATAAAATAGAAATATTGTATTATTTCATTAATTCATTAAGACCAGTAGCATCATAATAATCCCACTCTCTAATAATTTTACCACCCTTTAAAGCGTTCGCTTGGTAAAAAGGGATGACTACTTTTTTATCACCTTTGCTAAAAGTTAATGAGCAATAAATATGTGTATAGTTTACTGCACCAGTTTCTGGATCTGGTACTGTGTTAACTGTTTCAAATGCATTATAAAAAGTATCTAATTTAATAGAAATTCCTTTTGCTTGTATTGCTTTAAAAATATCTACGTTTTCTTGCACAGTTTCTTTGGTAGCATTATCCCAGAAATACGCAGTATCAGCATACAATCCTTTGTAAGTATCTAAATCACCCTTAGAGCAATTGATTAATGTTTGTTTTGCATAATCAATATTTGCCGATTTGTCTAAAGTGTAACCAGTATTAGCTGGGTAAGAAGTTTGATTAGCATCTTTGCAAGCTGCAAATACTGTCATTGCAATGACAGTACTGAATAGAATTTTTTTCATTTTGTTTGTTTTGGTATACTTAAATATATTAATAATACTTTTAAAAACACAGCCATTTATATTCTTGTCTGATAATCAATAGAATATAAGAATAAAAAAACCTATTTATCCCAGTCGTCTCCTGGTACGGTATGAAATGGAGTTTTAAAAAATTGAAAAACTTTATTATTAAATCCAACCTTATCTCTTTGAAGTGTAGCATGTCCAGTAAAAGGCAATATCCATAAATAAGCTTGAGGAATATTTTCAAAAATTTGTAATGTATGAGATGCTTTAATTAAATCATTGTCTCCTCCTACCACTAGCACAGGACATTTAATTTTATGTAAGTCGGTTAATGGTATATTGGGTTCATCTAGCATCATTTGTACTAGCTTAATAGAATTTCTTGTATTTGCATCTTGTTTTGCTGATCGATATCTTTTTAAATCCGATGCATTCATATTATTACAATAGGTACTAAATACAGAAGTGTCTGGTACTAAGTTTGCGCCAGTGGCAACTAATTTTTTTACTTTTTGGGGATGTCTTATAGCTAGTAACAGTCCATTTATTCCTCCATCACTCCATCCAATTACATTAGCGGAATCTATCTTCAATGAATCTAAAACAGCATTTAAATCATCAGCCATCATTTCATAGTTTAAAATGCTACTTGTATCCACAGATTTTCCTTGTGCTCTACTATCCACTCCAATTACTTTATATTTTTTTGCAAAAAAATCAATCTGATCTTTAAAGCTTTTGATAGAGCCTCCATTGCCATGTATTAGCAGTAATGGTTCGCCTTTCCCGTATATTTCATAGTACATTTTAATTCCTCTAGTGTTAATATATTTTCCAACAGCAGCATTTTTGCCTAAATTTTTTACTAGTTCGCTCTGTTTAGTTTGGGCCATTAGTGACATTGGCAATAGCATTATGATTACTATGCTCTTTAGGATAAGTTTATTCATTTTTTATTATTTATTTTGACAATTATTTTATACGTTTTGAAATATTTTTTAACACCGTTTTTTTAATCATTGCAACTACTTCAACTTGAGGGTCCACAATTTCTGCAATTTTATATTCTAAAGAAGATCCCATTACTTGTGTTGCTTCTTCAAGAGTTAAATTATAATCTTCTTGCAACCAATCTAAGATTCCTTTAGTTGCTATTTTCAAAGAGTTGTCAAGTGTACCATTCATACCCACTGACATAATATAGGTTGCATCTTCTACTCTTGGATAAGCTATTTGTTTAGTAGCACTTTTAATAAGTTTAACGGTGAATGCATAATCTAGTGATGTTTCTAAGGCCATCCAGTTTATTTCTCCATCACCTTGTATCGCATGGCCATCTCCTAAATATAAGAGACCACCTTTATTAAATACTGGCAAGTAAACTGAAGCATTTTTAGCGACACGATTAAAATCCATATTGCCACCAAATGGTCCAGAATCGCCTGTCCCCACTTCTTGTCCCTTCGGAGCTGCTAAACCTATACATCCAAGAAAAGGACTAATAGCAACCTCAAAGTTTTTTAAATGTTCTGTAGGAGCTTGAAGCTTCGCTATGTTTTTCTTTAGATCTAAATCCCAAACAATGGGCTCGAGATTATTTTTTACCAAATCGGTAATAGAGGAGGGCATACTACGTTCATGAAAATAGGGCAAACACAAAGCTGTATTTCTGCTAAATTTCATGTCTGTGAATGTTACTTTTATAATATCTCCTTCTTCCGCACCTTCTACATAAAAAGGACCTGTTAAAGGATTTTCAGCTTTACCAATTGAACGTTTGATTCCGTTTTTATCAAATCCATCACAATCAACAGAGCTAGTATAAATAGTATCTCCAGGTAAAATATTTAATACCGGTTTGGTATCTGCAGAAAAAAATGAATAATAATTTGTTGGAGTAAAGTTTACTCTTTTAGAGACCTGTGCATTACTAACTAAAGAGATAATGCATAAGAATAAAAATGGAATACATTTCATATTTAAATATTATAGTTGAAAATAAGCTAATGTTTTCAATTCCATTCTCTGCCCTCAAATTCACCCTTATTATATAAGTTGTGGTGCAAATTTTGGTGCAGATGGTGTTCAGGAATTACCCCAAATAAAAAGGGTCTATGAAAATGACTTCATAAACCCTTCAAATACAGTTTTTTATGCTGTGGGCCCACCAGGGCATGATCCTGGGACCCCCTGATTATGAGGGTTCCTAG
>JBAXPJ010000192.1:0-2844 GCA_037132335.1 Sediminibacterium sp.
TCATATTTTGCCGAAGGGCTTGTTATTACTTCAATGCTTTGAATTTGACTATTAGGAATAGACTGTAAGGCATCTGCAACACTATTGCCAAATATACCAGAAGGTTTGCCATCAATTAAAAATCGAACATTAGGGTTGCCTAGTAATTCTACCTTGCCATCTGCATCAACGGTAATCATAGGGATTTTCTTTAATGCATCAGAAGCAACGCCACCTTGCGAGGTAAGGTCTTTTTCTAAATTATATACCAATTTGTCAATTTTGTTTTCAATAAGTTGGCGAGTGCCTACTACTGTAACGTCATTCAATTTAGAATTCTTTTTATTCAATAAAAAAGGAGATAGGGCAGTGCTTTTAGTAACGATTATTTTTTCTGTATAGTCGGTGTATCCAATAAATTGAATGGTTAAAGTAAAGTTTCCTTTTATCGTATTCTGCAAACTGAAATTTCCTTTTTTGTCTGTAATACCACCATCAATTATTTTGTGTGAGCTATCGTTGGTTAGTACAATGCTTGCATATTCAATGGGTTGCTTAGAAACAGCATCAATAATTTTACCAGATACAATCTGTTTTGATGATAACAGTTCTTTCTGTGCAAAGCCTGCGTTAATAAAAGAAAAAAAGAAAAATATAATTAGCAGTCTTTGCATATTTTATTAAATTAATTAGAGCGCAAAGAACGTATTTAAATCTGTATTGAATTTGTAGAAAACAAAATGCATTGTTTTACAGACGTTTAAACGCTGTAAAACAATGCATTATATATGTGAATAGGCAAATACTAAATCACATCAGGCAATAAATAGGGCGCACGATAGTCCCTGCTTAGCATAGCATTCGCTTCGTTTTCACCTTCACCTATAAATCTTTCCGCTACTGGATCGAATTGTAATTGTCGCTCTAAACGGTAGGCAATATTTCCTAAGTGAGCCAATGAAGAAGACAAATGGCCTGTTTGAACAGGTCCGTTTTGAATACTCATATCTCTTGCTCTAACGGCGTCAAACCAGTTTTGAAAATGCAATCCTAATTCGCCAGATTCGCTTCGGCTTGGGCCTTTTTCTTTTTTATCACCCAAAAAAGTTTCGTAAGTACCATATCCTTTAACCACCATATAGCCTTTTTCTCCATAAAAAATATTACCAACGCTTGCGCCATCTTCTGAATTGGTATTCCAGTTTCTCACTTCAAACTGAATCATTTTTTTCAGTTTGGGATAGTGGTAAATAGAAGTTTGTATTTCAGGAACTTCTTTGCAATCATCCCATAAAAATTTACCACCCATTGAAGTGATTTTTTCTGGCAATTGGTCTACGCCTAAACCCCACATGCATAAATCTGTTTCGTGAATGCCTTGGTTGCCCACATCGCCATTGCCGTAATTCCAATGCCAATGCCAATTATAATGCACCAAGTTTTTTGTGAATGGACGCATAGGAGCAGGTCCACACCAAAGATCGTAATTTAATCCTGCAGGTATTGCTGAAATGCCTTTGTTGCCAATATCTGGGCGTCTACGATACACTAGTCCGCGAGACATGTATACGCGTCCTATCAAACCTTCTTCTAAATGTTTTACAGCTTCGCGAATAGCAACAGAACTGCGTAGTTGAACGCCGTGTTGTACAATGCGATTGTATTTATAAGCCGCTTCAATCATTTTTTTACCCTCATGAATATTATGTGTAGCAGGCTTTTCAACATACACATCTTTTCCAGCCTGACAAGCATAAATAGTTAATAGTGCATGCCAATGATTAGGTGTGGCTAATGTAATAGCATCTATGTTTTTATTGTCGAGAATCTTTCTGTAGTCTTGTTCAATGGCTACTTTTTTGCCATATTTTTTTTGAAAATTGGCAGCAGCTTCATTCAGCACAACCATGTCTGGATCGCAGAGCGCTACTACTTCTACATTTGATTTTGCCGACAAATTCATAATTTCTTCCACATGTGTTTTGCCCCTTCCATTTAAGCCTAGCACAGCTACGCGAATTCGGTCATTGGCACCAATTATATTTGAATGAATAGTATTAGCAGGTTCGCCCATGGCAAAAGCGGTAGGCGTAACAGCAGCTACAACGGCTCCTTTAGCGGCCGATCTTAAAAAAGATCTTCTTGAATTATTTTTATTTTCCATAATTGAATATAATTATTTTAAATTTAAACCATGAAAAAAATAATCCTTGTAATACTTGTTTTTCTTGGGGCATCAACAATCTTGTTTGCCCAAGAACCCAAACTGAAAAAGATCTTCAATGGTAAAAATTTAAATGGATGGAAATTGCCGCCAGATCTAACTTGTTGGACAGCAAGCCGTGGTGTGTTATTTGTAAAAAATAATGCCGAGAAAAAAGGAAGTAATTTATGGACAGAAAAAAACTACCAAAACTTTATAATAAGTGCCGATTTTTTAATGGGGGATGGCACTGTAGATTCAGGCATATTTTTGCGTTCAGAAAACGACCAAATTCAAATTGGTATTTCAGGGTCTTTAAAACGCGATTTAACGGCTTCACCTTATTTGCCTAAATTAAAATATCCGGTAGAAGCCAATGTAAAAGATATTTTAAAACCAACAGATTGGAATACCATGAAAATAAAAATGGTAGATAAAACCTACACTGTTTGGTTAAATGGTAAAGAAGTAATGACATATACTTCAAAAGATATTCCTGCATCTGGCCCTATTGGTCTACAGTTACATCCTGGAAATGAAATGTCAATTAAATATCGAAATATTCGATTAGCAGAATTATAAAAATTGATTATGAAAATTGTTGTTGTTGATGGGTATACTTTAAACCCAGGAGATCTTAGTTGGAATATGCTTTCTGCTTT
>JBAXPJ010000193.1:0-2785 GCA_037132335.1 Sediminibacterium sp.
ATGGGATTGAAGTAAAGTATATTGGACTTAAAGAATTTATAGTTAACAAAACTGCTTCAGGCAGAAGTCAGGACATTGCTGATTTGAAAGAGATAAATAAAATAAATTAAAGATCTAATTTGTTAATTAGACAACTCGTTTTTACATCTGAAATTGACTTTATTTGAAGTTCCTCGCGTGAGGAATTATTAGAATTGTATTTTATAAACAAAATTGGGAAAAAAGCCGAGTTGGTATTTCCAGCTAACATTTTGATTTCTGTCATCATAGCTTTGTGAAAAAACATTTTTATGGTTGGTGACATTTTGAATGTCTAGAGAAAATGTTTGTGAAAGTTTTTTAACCTTGCTATTGAATGTGTATCCAAATTTAATATCCATTCTTGTATAGTTGGGGTATTGACTTGAGTAAACATTGGTTGATAGTTGTTCTCGGCCAGTTGTTTGTGAGCTTGCAACATCAATGGGTGTATAATACCTGCCACCTGCGTTGGTGAATTTAAAATCAATACTTGTTTTATTTCTTTTACCTGCACCTACATTCCATTCTTTACCTGTCAATATATTATATACATATTTGCCATTAAATGCAGTGTTTCTTTCAACTCCATCACTTCCAGTATATTTTGAATCAAATATAGAGGATGTAAATAAGCCATAATAACCTTTGCTAAAAAATTTCTCAACGGTAAGTTCTACGCCGTAATTAGTACCAGTTCCCTTATTGATTAAATTATCTTCCAATTCAGTATTGAAACTCGCGCCTGTGTTTAACATGGAATAACTACTTGAAAAAGTGTTAACTGGCACATTGTATAAACTTTGATAATAGAGCTCTGTCTTAATTCTCCAATCTTGAGCTGGTTGTAGGTTATAACCAATTACATAATGATTGCTCTTCGTAAAGTCTAGGTTTTTATTATTGTAACTATAGGTTCCATCCGTATTTTGGCTTTGTAAAAAGTATACGTTAATGGGTTGCATTTGAGAATGCATGCCATAGCCAAATGTGAAGCTACTATTGTTATTAATGTCATATTTTAAGCCTAATCGTGGTTCAACTGAGCTTGAATTATTCAAGAAAAACTTTTGATAGTGAATTCCAGTATTAAGTGTAAGCTTTTCACTTAAATTATATTTTGTTTGGATAAAGGCTTGAGCAAGATTAGTTTGACTATTATAATCCCAAACTTGTCTAAAATCATCATTAATTCTTTGTTTGTTTTTGGAGTAAAGGTCTAATCCTAGTAATTGGTTATCTAATCCAATCTTTACAAATAGCCTTGAATTAATTTTTGAATTATAAGAGGTGCTAAAATTATATCCTGTTTTGGCAGTTTTTGAAATGTCTCTTTGGAAGGAAACCTCTGTCAATCTATCGAAACCATAGTTAGTGATATCTGTTTTTGAATAATTTAATCCAATGGTAGAACTAATATAGGATTTACTATTTATTTGTTTAAAATGGTTTAAACCAATAATACCAAGTTTGCTTGAAAAATCTGCTTGATTGCCATTACCGTACAATGAATTTTTATCACCTCCGCTTTCTAAAGCAATTGTACTAGTGCCGTATATTCCGAATAATGAAAACTTTCCCATTTTTGTAGTACCGCTATTGAGTTTAAATGATAAATCCTGGTAAGATGGAGTGGCAGTGGTACCAATATTAATTCCCATGGATTGAGCAATACCTGCTAAAGAATATCTATAACCCACAAGGTAGGAGGAACCATTATCTTTTTTAATAGGTCCTTCTGTAGTTGCTTCTAATCCTGTAATGACACCTAATTGCAAGGTGGTTTCTTTTTTGGTATTATTACCATTTCTAAATCCAATATCAAATACACCTGCATTGGCATTACCATATTCTGCAGGGAAGGCGGAAGTGAAGAAATCGGAGCTTTTTAATAAATTCGTATTTAAGGCACTCACTGCTCCTCCTGTAGTTCCAATGGAGGCAAAATGGTTAGGATTAGTTACATTCATACCATCTATCTTCCATAATACACCTGTAGGTGAATTGCCTCTAATTACAATATCATTTCTACTATCATCTGGGTTGATTACGCCTGCAAAATTAGCTGCTAATCGAGCAGGATCACTTCTCCCACCTGCATATCTATTTACTTCTTCCATTGAAAAAGTACGGGCACTTACAGTAGCCATTTTGTTGATGCTAGAGGCTTTGTTAGATGATTTAACTACTACATCTTTCAAGCTTTTAAAATCTTCCTCTAAAGCAATGTCTAAAATGATTTCTTTGCCTGAGGTAACCACTATATTTGGAATATAAGATTCTTTATATCCACTATAAGTAACTTTTATATCATACCTGCCAGGGTTTAATTCTCTAAATGTATAATTCCCAATTGAATCACTTATTGTTGTTTTATTAATATTCGAAATATGAACTGCCGCACCCTGTATAGGTGATTGAGTTAGTTTATCTAGAACTAGTCCTCTAATATTTTGTTTGTTATTTTGTGCGAATGTTAGAGTTGCAATAAAAGTAAAGACAATAGTGTAGTAGTGCTTCATGTATTTGAAGTATTAATTTATTTTTAAAAAATGTAAATAGAAATTATTTGATAGGTGCTTGAGGGCCTTTTTGCGGGTTATTAACGGAGTTGACCATTTTTTGAATTAAATCATCAAATTTTGGTTTTTGTTCTTCTGTACATAATACCCTTACTTTTTTAAAGTGATCAAAAGTTAAAATATCTAGTGCTTGTATTGATAAGCTTACTTTTAATGCAGCATTATTCTTTACACTATCAACTATT
>JBAXPJ010000194.1:0-2616 GCA_037132335.1 Sediminibacterium sp.
GCAGCTGGAAAGGCTTATCCAAGTATGTCTAATTTTTCATACAATTATGCAAATGCACATTGGACGGTAATTGATGCAGATAATTATGTTGATTGGACAGATTCTACATTACTTAAATGGGTAAAAAATGATTTATTAAATTCAAGTGACGTTAAATGGCATTTTGTTTTATTTCACCATCCTGGATTTAATTCATCAAGAGAACATTATGAGCAACAACAAATGAGATTATTATCCCCCATTTTTGAAGCAGGAAAAGTTGATGTTGTTTTTAATGGACATGTTCACAATTATCAAAGATCTTATCCTTTAACTTTTATACCAGATCGTAAAGGAGTCCAATTGATTGGTGGAAAAGACAATAAAACACTTAGAGGTAGATTAGTAAATGGGAAATGGATATTGGATAAAAAATTTGATGGCATAACAAATACGCAGCCCAATGGAATTTTGTATATAATTACTGGTGCCGGTGGTCAAGAACTATACAATCCAGAGCAAGAAAATGATTTAGATTCATGGCAAAAATTCACCTATAAGTTTTTCTCAACAGATCATTCATTAACATATATTGAAGCTAAAGAAAATACACTACAAATAAAACAAATAGCCTCAAGTGGTAAAGTTGTTGATGAATTTAAGGTTACTAAGAAATAATAATTTTAATAAAAAAATAAATAATGCAACATTGCAAAATTGTTGTTTTTGAAACTCCAGAGAAACCATTACAGCTTGTTGAGACCTTGATTCCTGAGTTGAAGGAACAGGAAATATTGGTTCGTAATGAATATGCTACACTTTGTAGGAGTGATATTTATACTTATAGTGGCATGCGGAAAGAAAAAAATCCCACTATTCTTGGGCACGAGATTATTGGAAGGATTGTATCGTTCGGCAATAACGCTAAAGATGTAGATCTTAGAGGAAACCCTATAAAAATTGGCGATCGTATTACTTGGGCCATTTTTGCTAGTGATCCAGAATCTCCACTTTCTAAAATGGGGATGCCACAAAAAGCCGCCGATCTTTTTAAATACGGGCATGAACAAGTCACTCCAGAAAGCAGTTTACACGGAGGGCTCAGCGAATATACCCTCTTACGAAAAAACACACCTGTCATTAAGGTTGAAGAACAAATTCCACTTCCTGTATCTGCAATTATCAATTGTGCTGTAGCTACCGTTGCAGGAGCTATGAGAATTGCAGGTGACCTCAATGAAAAAAATGTATTGATTTGCGGAACCGGTATGCTTGGCATCATTGCATGTGCCATGTCAAAAACTAAAGGGGCAGCCAATATTTATGCTATTGATACTAATGCTGAAAGGCTTGAAATTGCTAAGGAGTTTGGCGCATGTGAAACTTGTTTAATTGAACCCAAACAAAATGATTTACAAACATTATTTACCGAAAAAATAGGAAAACATATTTTAATAGATGTTTTGATAGATCTAACTGGTTCTCCTGATGCAATGGAAAATAGTATTGACTTACTAGGTATTGGTGGAACAGCTGTTTGGATAGGTGCTACATTCCCACAAAGAAAAATGCAAATTGATGCCGAAAAAGTAGTTCGAAAAATTTTAACAATAAAAGGCTTACATAACTACAATGAATTAGACTTGCAAGCTGCTGTAACATTCATTGAAGAAAACTTTTCTGTCTTCCCTTTCGAAAAATTAATATATGATGGATTCAATTTGAGCAGCGTTAACGAAGCGTTTAAACATGCTGTTGAAAAAAACAATTTTCGTGTAGGAATCAAAACTGTTGTCAATTAATAAATAAAAAAATGAGTAAAATAAGTTTGGTTGTATTTGATCTTTCTGGTACTACTGTTAGTGATGATAATGCAGTAGCGAAAAGCTTATATGAAGGTGCAAAAGCATTTAATCTTGATGTAACATTAGAAGATTTTGAAAAAACAATTGGCACCAATAAAATACATCTGTATCAATTTATGATTGCTAAAACCAAAGGCCATCCTGTATTGATTGAGAACCTTGAGAAATATGATTTTCCTGAATATCATGACCTTGCCATGAAAGTTTTTGAATACTATTCTCAAATTATGGTAAGTTATTATCGTGAAAAAGTTCAAGCAATGCCTGGCGCAGAAGATGTTTTTTTGTGGTGTAAAAAGCAAGGTATTAAAGTAGTTACAGATACAGGGTTTCACCGAGATGTAAATACAGCAATCATGGATGGATTGAAATGGAGAGAACATGGATTAATTGATTTAGCATTAGACGTAGAAAATACCAATGGCATTGGTCGTCCTTCTCCCTATTTAATTTTTCATGCAATGGTTACACTTGGAATACAATCTGTAAGGGAAGTAATTAAAATTGGAGATACACCCGCAGATCTTTTGTCGGGCTATAATGCAGGCTGTATTGGTAATATTGGTGTATTAAGTGGTGCTAATAATGAAGAAACCTTGCTTAAATATCCGCATACACATATTATTCAAAATGTATTATCATTACCTGAGTTAATTGAAAATGAATTTTTCACTCGATAGATTATGAACTTTTCAAATTCTTCTTCTGAAAACATATTGAATGGTTATTGGTTACTTAAAAAAAGACCAGTAATATTTGTGATTTTTTCGGG
>JBAXPJ010000195.1:0-2520 GCA_037132335.1 Sediminibacterium sp.
ACAATAACTGCTTAGCTGTATTTGATGTTACAGAAATAGGCAATAGTAAATCAAAGGGTTTTATACCTGTGGGTTGGTATCCAACCAGTGTTAAGGTAGTAGGAAATAAAATTTATGTAACGAATGGTAAAGGATTCTCTTCTTTTGCTAATCCATTAGGACCTGATCCTTACAGAAAAAATGCACAATTAGGTGTACAAAAAGGTTTATTAAAAACTGTTAAAGACGTTCAATATATAGGTGGCTTAATGAAAGGAACTTTAAGTATAATAAATGTGCCCAGCGAAAAACAATTAGGATTGTATTCAGCAGCAGTTTATGAAAATACACCTTACACAAAAATGAATGAAGAAAAATCTAATGCAGAAATAGGATCGGTGATTCCACAAAAAGTAGGTGACCCATCAGCTATTAAATATGTTTTTTATATTGTAAAAGAAAACAGAACCTATGATCAAGTCTTGGGAGATGTAAAAGAAGGTAACGGAGATCCAAGCCTTTGTTTATTTGGAGAAAAATATACCCCTAACTTACATGCACTCGCTAAAGAGTTTGTTTTGTTAGATAATTTCTATGTGGATGGAGAAGTGAGTGCCGATGGACACAATTGGTCACTAGGTGCATATTCTAATGATTACTTAGAAAAAAATTGGGTGGCAAACTATAGTGGACGAGGTGGTACTTATGATGCCGAGGGAACACGTGCTATTGCCAATAATAAAAATGGTTTTATTTGGGATTTTGCAAAAAGGGCAGGTGTAAGTTATAGAACCTATGGAGAATTTGCAGACGATTACAAACCTAATATTCCAGTTTTAAAAGATCATTTTTGTACATATTATACAAGTTGGGATCAAAGTGTAAGAGATACTACTAGAGTGGGTCAATGGAAACGCGATTTTGATTCTTTATTAGCCATTCATCAAGTACCGCAATTAAATACGTTAAGAATTATCAACGATCATACGGAAGGAATGAGGTTGGGTAAGCCTTCTCCCTATGCACATGTGGCAGACAATGATTTAGCGGTGGGTATGTTTGTAGATTATTTATCTAAGAGTTCTATTTGGAACGAAAGCGTGGTTTTTGTGGTTGAAGATGATGCTCAAGATGGCCCAGACCATGTGGATGCGCATCGCAGCCCTGCTTTTATTGCTGGAGGTTTTGTAAAAAGAGGATTTATTGATCATACCATGTATTCAACAAGTTCTATTTTAAGAACTATAGAATTGATATTAGGGATGCCTCCAATGAGTCAATATGACGCAGCAGCAACATCCTTATGGAGATGTTTTGACAAAACACCAAATTCTAAAGGATTCATTACCAAGCCTTTACAATTCGACATCAATGAGAAAAACACTGCTCGAACAGCCATGCAAAGAAAAAGTGAAACCTTTAATTTCAAAAAAGAAGACAGCATCAATGACCATGATTTTAATGAAGTGCTATGGAAGGGTTTAAGAGGAGAAAGCGCCATGGTACCTGCTCCCAAAAGAGCTGCCTTTGTGAAAAATACTAATAAAAAAGACACGGACGATTAATAGATCTATAGAATTTGTCTAAAAGAGCAGGTTTCTTAGTTGAAACCTGCTCTTTTTTTATGCCAAAAAAGGTATCTTAGAGAACGATTATTTAAACCAGTTCCTATGAAAAGAAGAGCCTTTGTAAAAACCACTATTATGTCAAGTACCGGATTATTCCTAACAAAAGATTTAATGTCAGCCACCAGCGGTCCTGTTTATGGACAAAATGGAATGACTTATCAATTAAATACAAAATGGGGAGAGCTGAATGCAGCAAAAACCCCTGTGAATGATTGTCATGAAATGATTCAAGATAGTAAGGGGCGTATTTTACTATTAACCAATGAAACAAAAAATAATGTAATCATTTATAATAAATCGGGTCGCTTAATAGATACCTGGGGTACTGAATTTCCTGGAGCCCACGGCTTAACGGTGCAGCACAATGGCAAAGAAGATTTTTTATTTATAACCGATACCGATAAACATCAAGTGTATAAAACCACCATCGATGGTAAAATTTTATTGACCATTGACCCTCCTTCTGATTTACCTGCTTATCAAAAAAAGGAAGCCTTCGTTCCTACTGAAACCACCGTACTTGCCAATGGAGAATTTTATATTGCAGATGGATATGGCGCACAACATATTTTACACTATGATGAAAAAGGGAAATTAAAAAATGCATTTGGTGGAAGAGGAACAGGCGATGAATATTTAGACAATGCGCATGGTATTTGTGTTGACAATAGAAATGCAACACCTACCTTAATTATTACCGATCGCACACGTAACGCATTTAAGCGTTTTTCAATGGAAGGAAAATTATTAGAAGTGATTCACTTGCCAGGGGCCTGTGTTTGCAGACCTGTTATCAAAGGCGATTACTTATACGCAGCTGTTTTACGTTCCCCTAATCTAGATACAGTGAATTCAGGCTTTGTAACCATATTAGATAAAAACAATAAAGTAGTTTCTAATTTAGGAGGTTCTG
>JBAXPJ010000196.1:0-2508 GCA_037132335.1 Sediminibacterium sp.
GTTCCACGAATAACAATATTTGGCGTAACACCTGGCTGACCATCACTAGAATTTACGCGCACACCTGCAAGCCTACCTGAAAGTGCTTGTGCAAAATCACCTACTGGCGCTTTTGAAAGCTCTTTCATATTTACTTGAGAAACAGAACCTGTTAAGTCTTTCTTTCGAACAGAACCATATCCAATTACTACTACATCGTTTAAAACAGCAGTAGATGCAACCATTGCTATATTTAAAGATTTTGCTGTTCCCACAGTTATTTGCTGCGATTCAAAACCAATATTTGAAATGACTAGTAAATCAGTTGATTTTGCTTGTATTTTAAATTGTCCAGCAAAGTCTGAAACAGTCGTTTTATTGGTTGACTTGTTAAGTACTGTTACACCAGCAAGTGGCGTATTAGCAGGACTCTCCAACACTTTTCCTGTGATTACTTTAGCATCTTGTGCATAAGAAATACTAAAACTAACACACATAAAAAATAGGAGCAGTAGACACTCCAGTCGATGTGACTTGTAGAACTTAGTTTTTATCATATTATTGGTTTTTTTGGGCATATAAAATTCATTTTTCTTTTTTTTAATATTTTCGGGTGCGTACCCGATTTTTGTTTTGTTAATGATTATTCAATTTGATTAATTTATTTTTTTGCTCCAACATTTTTTAAAACTTTATGAATAGTATTGAAAATATTTTCTTCAATTGATTCTGCAAAAGGGCCTGGCATGCCATAGTAAATCATATTCAATTCTGCCTCGTATCCTCCTTCCTTTAAAATTCTTTTTGAAGGTATATAGCACATCACTTCATTACAATATCCTGCAATAAATAAATTTTCTTTGGGATATTCTTTTTTTGTGCGTAATGAGTAATCAACAACTACCTCACCGCTCAGCGCTAATATTGTGAAAGATTCGCCTAGTCTGATGGCTTGTACGCCATAAGGGTACTTTGAAACATCCCATCCTTTATTAAATGCTTCCATCATTAATTTAGCCCTGCGTTGTAAAAACTTATTGGTTCCAATTAAATCGTTTTTAAAACTATCAATTTCAACAGGTTTAAATGCCAAATCAACCCATTGAAAATCTGTTTTTATATTGCCGTTTATTGATTGCATGTTTTTATTTAATACTAAAGAAACAGCATCGGCTAAAGACTTTCCATGCTGTTGCGCCAATTGTACAGTTCCTCTTGGACTTGGATTTTGATCGCCAGCACAACCCATAACAAACATAGCGGTACAACCTGGATATTGTTTTTCAATGTCAATTTGAGCAAAGCCAGCATAGTCTCCATTAACTAAATAATTATCGCCAACCATTGTTGTATTATGACAAGCATATCCAAATAATACTGCTTGAACTTTTCCTGATTTATCAGTAATTTTTAAAACTGGCACATCGTGATCAATCGGCCCTTTTAAGTTTACACCACTTACAAAACCCTTATCTGTAGGCACTCTACGGTTAATAGCAAAATCTGCTTCGCCATGCCCCACGGAAATTTCCATAGGACTTAGTTTATGAATAGCGGAATCAATTAAATTGACAATTACATCAACTAATCCATTACTATAGTTAGATACAATTTGTTGTTCAGCTGGCGAATAGTCTGCAATCACACTCAAGCAAGGCCATACCATAGGACCAGAATGCGTATGTGATGAGTTTAATAATAATTGCGCTCTAGCAATACCAAATTTTTGTTGCACTTTTTTTGCAACTGAAGTAGAAATATCATGAGACAATCCTAATAAGTCTGTTGTAACAATCACTGTTTTATTGCCATTTGTTTCTTGAAAAACAATTGCTTTAGCCCATAAATCATGAATCACACCTGTAGCAGGCTTCTCTCTATTTGCATACCCGGTTAAATAAATAGGGCCTTTGGGAGTAATGATAGTTTTGGCTATCCCAATATTAATTTCAGAAGCAAAAACACTACTGCAACAAATAGTAAAGACTAATAAGCCTATAACATATTTTTTTATTGACAATTGTATTTTATTTGTTTGATCCATTATGCATTTGTTATTTAAAGGGCGATGGAATACGTATTAAATCTGTAATCGTTTTACCATCTCTATCAATTCTTGCTAAAGTATAAATATCACCGTCATCCCCTACTGCAATTGAGTTTACATATAATGGACGTTGTCCGTCTTTATAGTAAATAGGTCCATGATCTTTATAAACACCTCCAACAATATCATAGGTAATTAAGTGCAAATCTTCTAGCCCTTTTGCGGCGCCTTTTGCAATTTCATCTTCGCCTTTTAATCTTTTGCCATCTTTATAAATG
Source organism: Sediminibacterium sp. (assembly GCA_037132335.1). Taxonomy (GTDB): domain Bacteria; phylum Bacteroidota; class Bacteroidia; order Chitinophagales; family Chitinophagaceae; genus Sediminibacterium. Next base: position 2,305 of record JBAXPJ010000196.1, read on the forward strand.
GGGGCTCCTGTTAAATAATAAATTGTTTTACCATCAGGGCCTAGTTGAAACCCTAAATATCCGTAACTAAATTGGTCGAACATGCCGCATTTTTTAGATAGTTCAGAAGTAATTCGATCTACAATTTCAATGCTAGCATTTGTTGGATTAAATTTAAATAAGTATCCAGAATTTCCATGCACACCATAAGCAACTTGTTCGGGC
>JBAXPJ010000197.1:0-2506 GCA_037132335.1 Sediminibacterium sp.
AGAGGCGTGAAGTTCCCTGCCTATATGGATCAGATTGACTTTCCATATTTTAAAAGGTTTACGCAAAAGAAACTCTTTCCTGAAAAAGCAGCCCCCCAAAAAATTTATCTAGATCAAATTCCAAAAGAAAAAATAAAGGCAAGCGCATCTAAAATGGAAGACGGAGTCTGGATAAATATTGTGCCCAAATTTAGTTTAGACGATTTCAATGATGAAGTGGTTGAAAGTTTAAAAATATATTTATCCAATCATACAAGGGTGGGCTATAAATTTGTTTATGAACAATTATTTTTAGGAGAAGTAGGCTTTTCGATAGAATCTACAATTCATCCCTTTACCGATTTTTATATACATGATATTCCTTTTGCAGCCGTGAATGATTCTCCAGGTTTTAATGTCGATTTTTCTTTGGCAGAGCCTCATAAAAAGAAGGCCGATCATTTCGAGACCCATTTAAAAATTAAGCCTAAACAGTTGTTTCAGAAAATTGAAACACTGAAAGAAAATAACCAAGCGGCAATAACTTATTTATTATTTGAAACCTATCCCGATAAAGCAGAAGATAACCATATTCAAATGGATATTTTAAGATCGGCGGGTTTTAAAGTGTATGATGCAAATAAAATCAAACAAAATTTACCTACGGCTAGAACAGTGATTGATTTGCATATTGAAAAGTTAATTGATAGGTATGACCATTTATCTAATTTTGAAATACTTACTATTCAATTAACCGAGTTTGAAAAATGGTTCGACCTTGCCCAGTTACATCATTTACCATCACTAACTATTATACATGGAGTGGGTACAGGTAAATTAAAGGGTGAAATACATGATTTATTAAAGGTGAAGAAGGGAGTAAAGAACTTCATTAACCAATACTCCGATTTTTACGGCTATGGCGCCACGGAAGTGTTTTTTGAGTGCTAATATCTCGTCAAATTTTAATTACTTACCTTTGCCTTACTACAAACCCGAGCTATCGTGGTAAGCAATTACCAAGGAAAGTCCGGACAGCATAGGGTAACCCACCGGTGAATAGCCGGCGTTTCGAGCAATCGGGACAGAGAAAGTGCCACAGAAAATAACTACCTCGCAAGAGGAAAAGGTGAAAACGTGCGGTAAGAGCGCACGGATAAGACAAGTAATTGTTTTATAGGGTAAACCTTGGGTGCTGTAATGCCACGTAAAGGAGCGCTTAAGAACGACTCGTTCAAGTTCCAGGGTAGGCAGCAAGACTCCACCAGCAATGTTGGGGCTAGATAAATGATAGTTTAGAAACAGAATCCGGCTTATGAGGCTTGTAGTATTTTTTAAAATTAGTTTTCATTCTTTATAAGATTGAAACATAAACTTGATCATACATGACTATAGAACAGATAAAGCGTATGAAGGACCAAGTAAGTGTCCTAAGGAGGTTTCTTTGACGTCGATAACAGATTATACAAAGTAGCGACCGACAAACAATTGTCTCTGTCTCCCGGTTTTTGGGATGACAACACACGTGCTACGAGTACCATGAAGGAAATTAAGGTGAATGAGTATTGGATACATATGTATCAAAATGTAGAATCCCATTTAGAAGATTTTGTAGTGCTATTTGATTTTTGGAAAGCAGGCGATGCTACTGAAGAAGAAACGCAGGAAGCTTTTCAAAAAGCAACCCTTTTTATTGAAGAAGCTGAATTTAAAAGCACTTTAAATAAACCCGAAGACGAACTCCCCGCTATTTTACAAATTAATCCAGGTGCTGGTGGAACTGAAAGCCAGGACTGGGCAGAGATGTTACTTCGTATGTATACCATGTATGGAGAGAAGCAAGGTTGGACTGTAAGCTCCATTGATTATCAAGAAGGAGATGGGGCAGGTATTAAATCGGCTACTTTACAATTTGATGGACCCTTTGCTTACGGATTTTTAAAAGCAGAATCGGGCGTGCACCGTTTAGTAAGAATTTCACCATTTGATAGTAATGCAAGAAGACATACTTCTTTCGCCTCTGTGTATGTATATCCTTTAATTGATGACACTATTGAAATTGTAGTGAACCCCGCCGATATTGAATGGGAATTTTATAGAAGTGGCGGTAAAGGTGGACAGAACGTCAATAAAGTAGAGACAGCTGTTAGATTAAGACATGCATCAGGTATTATTGTAGAATGTCAACAATCAAGAACCCAGGGCGAGAATAGAGAGATAGCCATGAAGATGTTGAAGAGCAGATTGTATGAAGAAGAAATGCGTAAAAAACAAGAAGCTTTAAATGCATCTAATGCGAATAAGAAAAAAATAGAGTGGGGTAGTCAAATACGATCTTATGTTTTTCATCCTTACAAAATGATTAAGGATCACCGCACCGATTTTGAAGTAGGAAATATTGGCCCCGTCATGGATGGGGAAATAGATGGCTTTATTAAAGCTTTTTTAATGATGGAAGCTTCATAAGTTCATACTTACTCTTCGGTCTTAAACTTTCTCTCCATTTAAATCCTCTAATAATTAGATC
>JBAXPJ010000198.1:0-2449 GCA_037132335.1 Sediminibacterium sp.
GAGCCGCTTTCTTTACAACTTTTTTAGGAGCTGCTTTTTTAGCTGGAGCTGCTTTTTTTGCTGCTTTTTTAGGAGCCGCTTTTTTAGCTGGAGCCGCTTTCTTTACTGCTTTTTTAGGAGCTGCTTTTTTAGCTGGAGCTGCTTTTTTTACTACCTTTTTTTTACTTGCTTTTGCCATGATTGTATTAGTTTGTGTGATCGATTAATAATCTATTAGGAAAGTTAGAAAATATATGTTGATAAACAATGTGTTTTTAACTAAGAAGCATTATTTTTTTGCACATGATTATCACTTTTTTTTAATTGTCATTTTTTTGAACTAATAAAATGAAGCAAAAACAAAACAAAAAGAATAAAAAAAACAAGTCTAATTTTATGAATCAAACAAGTAAATCAATTATAAATTTTAATAGCAATTAAATGGACTCAAATAAAAAAACAGTCGTGTTAGGCGCTTCAAATAATCCAGAACGGTATAGCTTTTTAGCGGTAGAAAAATTAAAAAAATACCATCATACGGTTGTGGCAGTTGGCAATAAGTTGGGCAATATTGGAGACACGCCCATTCTAACAGGATTCCCTGCAGAACAAGGTGTAGACACCGTTACATTGTATTTAAACCCTGCATTGCAAGAGCAATACTATCAGTACATTCTTTCTTTAAAACCAAAGCGAATTATCTTTAATCCAGGAACAGAAAATGCCGCTTTATCTGAGCTTGCTAAAGCAAATGATATAGCGGCATTAGAAGCTTGCACCTTAGTGCTATTAGGATCTGGACAGTACTAACCGTATAATTCTAAATGGATGGCTTTTTTGTCGTAACCCATGGCAAGAATACTTTGCTTGGCTTCGTCTACCATGTTTTTCCAACCACATAAATAAAAGTTGGCGGGTTTGGCGCCATTTTCACACAATTCTTTATAAACGCTGTGAACATATCCCTTTTGGCTACCTGCAGGCACTTCCGTTTCTCTGGAATAACAAGGATGAAAATGGATACCAGGTTCTAGTTTTTCTAATTCTTTTAATTCGTTGATGTATAAACCATCTTCAAAATGACGGCAGCCAAAAATTAAATGAACTTGTTGGTGCGGCACTTTGTGGTTATGAATATGGTGTACCATTGAACGGAAAGGAGCAATACCTGTACCAGTACAAATTAAATACAAGTCGGTATCTAGTGTTTCTGGTAATACAAATTTTCCTTGTGGTCCTCTTAATAAAATTTCTGATCCTATACTCACATCGTTAAATAGATAAGTCGTACCCAACCCACCTTCTAATAAAACAATTACAAGCTCAAATACATTGGTACCATCTGGTGCAGAAGCAATAGAGTAGCTTCTCCAACGTTTATTTTTTTGCTCGTGTATAGGAAGATCAAGGGTTACAAACTGCCCCGATAAAAAATTAAATTCAGCAATCTCAGGTACTTCAATCCAAAATCTGCGTGTAGCTGGGGTTTCATTAGCTATTTTAATAACTTTCCCAATGCGCCATGGTTCCAACATAAATAATCATTTAGAATACAAAGGTAATTCAGAACACTTACAATGTTCCATAAAACACTTAAAAAGTTCAATTATTGCAAACGTTCGGGTTCTAATTCAATTATTTGCGGGATTACTCTTGTGTATCTGCGGCCTTTTGTATCTTTTAGCAAAACCACCAAATTATTCTTACTAATTAGCCTTTGCAATTTTTGTTGGTTTGTAGTTTTTGTTGATTTGGCAATTACCTGTAATTGCCAAAGGCTTGTATTTTTTGTAGCAGATATAGTAGTAGAATCGGTACTATTTTTTAGAACGATTGTATGGGTGTTTAGTGGTAAAAGTTTGGCACTAAAACAGGTTTGCTTAATCCAAATTTGTTCAATGGACACCTGTAAATAATTAGAGGCAATTAAGTAAATAAAGTAAGAAGGGCTTGCGTTATTTGGTTGTTCAATGGTCTCTTTTCCGCCAATACTAATGATAGGAGTTGGGGCAACGCCACTAATACTCTTGCGCTCAAATCCTTTTACAATAAGCGTTTGCGCCTGAGAACTAGTTGCTAGCATTAAAAAAACAATCAACCCGAATTTTGAAATAAAATTCATAGCTTATTGTTTGATAATTTTTTGAATAGTCTGGTATTTTCTATCACTGCTAGTAATTTTAACGATATAAGTCCCTGTAGGATATTGGCTCAGTGAAATATGGCCTCTTGTATATTTTCCTTGTTCTTGAAAAACCAATTGCCCCAATAAATTATAGGCTTGAATATTTACCGATTGAATACCAGTGAGCGTTCCTGGTTGGTATTGATAAACCCCTTTGCTAATGGTAGGGAAAATAGAAATGAAGTTCTTATCATTTAAAACAGTAGCAATGGCAGTAGGTTGATTAGGCACAAAATTAGCAGACCCAATGGTTGTGTAATACATACCATTTCCGTGTGTGCCAAT
>JBAXPJ010000199.1:0-2439 GCA_037132335.1 Sediminibacterium sp.
AACGATCCATTTGAATTAGAAACACGTTTAGGTAGGGCAGGATCAATGAGTAGGAACCCATTTAATACAGCCATCAACACAGGGAATACCTATAAAGAAACAACTGTTTTATACAAGCACCATTACGATTTTGGAAAGTTAGATTCTTTAGTAACTGATTCCATTACCATTAAAATATTCTATCCTCGGTTTAGGCTAGAACATACACTGAAATTGGGTTCTAGCAGTTATGGGTTTTCTGATATTTCGGCAGATTCAACAAATTATGCAAAGTATTTTAATTACAAATTACCCAATGCTTTTGGAGATACTTTTCAATACAAAGATGCTTGGACTGAAATAAATAATGAGTTTAGTATTATTACTTTCCCTGATAAAAATAACCAAAGTCAATTTTTAAAAGCGGGGATGGCTCTACAAAACTTAAGTGGATTATTTGATCCTTTATCGGCCCATCATAGTTTTTATAATGTATATGGTTTGGGCGAATATCGTAATAGAACACGCAACCAAAAATGGGATATAGAAGCCAATGGGCAACTGTATTTGAATGGTTTAAATGCTGGAGACTACTCGGCCTATTTAAGTATGAAAAGCTTGCTAGGAAAGAAAATTGGGTCTTTAAATATTGGTTTTCAAAACACCAATAAATCACCAGCATTTATGTTGGATCCTTTAAGTAGTTATCCGGTAAAAAACAAAATAGGGTTTAAAAAAGAAAATATTTTTCGATTTTTTTTACAATACGACAATCCTAAAATAGGCTGGAAATTAAACGCAGAATATTTTGTAGTAAATAACTATGTTTATTTTGATAGTTTTTTTACGGCACGTCAAGAGGCAAGCTTGTTTAATGTGTTGCATATAAGTGCAGAGAAAAAACTAGCCGTTTCAAGACACTGGAATTTCTACACTGAAATACATATGCAACAAACAACAGGAGATCCTCCTGTTAATTTACCTTTCTTGTATACACGAAATCGTATTGCATTTGAAGGCAATTTCTTTACCAACCTATTTATATCAACGGGCTTAGAATTGCGCTACCAAACGCCTTATAAAGCTGATGGCTATACGCCTTTTCTAGGACAATTTTATTATCAAAATACACAAACAATTAATAACCGCCCAGACATTAGTGCTTATTTAAACTTTAGAATTAAAAGCTTTAAAGCGTTTTTACGCGTAGAAAATTTGAACACCATCAATCCTAGTGATGGGTTCAAATTTAATCATCATAATTTTTCTGTAGAACAATATCCCAACCCTGGAATGTGGGTGCGGTTTGGGGTTTGGTGGAATTTTGTGAATTAGCGATGCCACTGAATTCTTCTTCCAACCAATACTTTAAAAACAAAGCCATCAGTTGCTTTTGTTAAGCCCCAACCTGGTCCTGCATTTAATTCCCATTTGTCATTTCCCATCATATCAAATATTGCATAAAGTGCATGTGACTGTTCGGCTGGTTGGCTGAAATGACTTAAGGTTCCTAAACTGCCATAGTATTCCAAACCTAAATTTGCTTTCTTAAAAAACGAATATGACATTTTAAAATTCGGCTCAAAAACTGGTCTGCTATCATTGTCAACACCTTTTAAAGAAACGCCTAGGGTTGGGTTAAAACTTAGGTATAATTTATTCCACTGCTTGTCGATGATAGGACGAATTTCCATATTCCAAGAATCTGGAGAATAGTCTAAACTTTGAAAACCTACTTCTGCAGATAAACTTAATCCAACAGGTAAATTCCAACGCTTAGGTGCTTTAATTCGTGGCCTGATATGCGAGCCGATTATTTTATAACCGTATTGGGCCGAATAATTGGTAAATAAATAAAAACCAATTTCAAAATCTTCCGAAACTCCATGGGTAATTTCTATTGTTTCGTGTAAAGTATGGAATGAAGGTCTTACTCCTTGTATCATACTTTTTTCTCCTTGAAAAGTATAGTTACTATGTAGTTCAAAAATAGTGCTATTCTTTGCCTGTGTTTCTGCTCCATACACTTGTATTTCATAATTATCCTGAGCAGAAGTTATTAATCCAATAAATAGGGATAAAAAAAGTAAAATTTGTTTCATTTTATGGGTTTGAGAAACCTGAAAATATAGCAATTTGATAAATTTGAACATAAAAGTTTTAAAAAATATTAATCATCGCCTTTGATTTCTTAAACACTCTGATATTCAATCGTTTAGTTTCGTATATTGCTCAAGATCCCCTTTTTTTGTTCGATAAATAACTTTCTTTTTTTAATGAGCACTGTTGGTAGGCATTATATTTTTTTAAGCTGTGTAGTATTTATTTGTGCTGCATTGTTTCAGGATATTAATGCGCAAAATATTAGTGGTAAGGTTTTAAATGCCTTTACAAAAGAACCCATTTCTTTTGCTAGTGTTTATTGGAAAAAAGCAAACCAAGGTGGCATTACAGATTCTG
>JBAXPJ010000200.1:0-2437 GCA_037132335.1 Sediminibacterium sp.
TATTTTGTAGTGTCTCTATATAATTTAATTTGTCGGCTGGGCTTTGTTCAAATAACATAGGTATTTCGTTGCCTAATAGTTGAACCAAATGCGCTTTCTCTGTAGGATAATCCCCACTTAATAAATGCAATTCATATCCCATGGCTTGTAAAGCCTTCATCATTGGCTCTATCCCATTTCTATAACTATGATTAATTTTAAAACATCCTTTATACAACCCGTCAATAGCCAAACATACCAGCGACCCTTCTATATTTTTTTCTACGCTATCTTCCATCACTATTCCATTAGACATTAAAAAAGAAGCCGAGCCTATTATTATCTCAAAGCCATCACAGTAAGCCTTAGTGCCTTTACCTATAAAGTTTTCAATTTGTTGAAATTCGGCGAGATCCGACACTTGTAAACGTAAAAATTGAGTAATCATTTTACTAAGTGGATGTAAGGATTCTCTGGTAACCGATTTGACTGCTACCATTTCTTTTACTGTTAAAGCTGTCCCCGTATATTCTAAGTGCGTCTCATCATGATTGGTAAGAGTTCCTGTTTTATCAAAGACAATAGTATCAATTTTATGCATAGCCTCTATAACAGAAGCATTTTTACAATAGAGCTTACCCCTGCCTAACCATCTTAATACATTACCATAAGTAAAACTCACTGTAAGCAGTAAGGAGCAAGGACAGGCAACAATTAATACGGCAGTAACGGCAGGTAAAATTTTATGGCTATCATATATACTCCAATAAATTCCACTTGTGATTGCAATAAGAAAAAGTATAATGGTAAAATATTGACTCCATGGATGCACAAAGGATTTTTCTATATTTTTCTCCGTCTTTAGTACAGGACTATTCCATAGTTCTGTAATATAACTTTGACCCACTGGTTTCAATACTTCCAATTGAATAGACCTTCCTTTTTGAATCCCTCCCGCATATACCATTTCACCTATGGCCACTGCAATAGGTGCATTCTCTCCTGTTACAAAACTATAATCAATTAAAGCCCCCTCCATTAGTAAAACAGCATCGGCTGGAATCATTTCATCAGTTCTTAATAAAACCATTTCACCTTTAATAAGTGAAGAAAGCGCTTTATTGACTTCCTTACCTTCTTCTAATACAGTAACTCCTAAAGGAAAAAAAGAATGATAGTCTCTATCAAATGCAAATGAATCATAGGACTTATCCTGAAACCATCTTCCAATAAGCATAAAAAAAACTATCCCACTCATACTATCTAAATAGCCAGCACCAGTTTGACTAAGTATTTCATAAACACTTCTACTAAATGTAACGGCAATAGCTAATGCAATAGGCGCATCAATATTTAACCATTTTTGTCTAAGACCAGTATAAGCTGAAATAAAGAACCCGCTTGCACTATAGAATAATACAGGCAGCGATAATAATAAATTAATATAAATAAAAAAATGTCTTAAAGGTCCTAACTCTACTGCATTATTCGATAAATATGCTGGAAAACTGAGCATCATAATATTGCTAAAACAAAATCCTGCAATACCAATTTTATACAACTGCTTTTTATTGACCTTCTTTTTCTTTAACCAATCATTACCTCCTAAATGAATCACTGGCTCATAGCCCACAAAGGCCAATAACTGAACTACTTGTTTTAATGAAATAAGGGAAGTATTAAAAACAATTTTAATTTCCTTTTTCTCAAAATGTGTTTTGGACTGAATAATGCCAGCGTTTATTTTATGTAAATTTTCCAAAAGCCATACACAGCTCACACAATGTATTTGCGGCAAATAAAATACCACATGCGCTTGCTCGCCTAGTTTGAATTGAATAAGCTGCTCGCTGATAGCTGTATTGTCTAAATAATTATATTTTTCAGAAACAAAATGCCCCTTCGCAGTAAGCCCAGGCATATCAGATAAATCATAGTATTGGCAGAGGCCATTTTCATCTAATAGCTTAAACACCATTTTACAACCATCACAACAGAAGCTTTTATCTTCTAATTGAATAGTTTCCAAACAATTGGCACCACAATGATAACAGGCTGTAGACATAATTTGTAGAACAAAAATGCCTTAATATGGCTAAGCCCTCAATGAGCCTAGTCAGTCAAAAATATGATAAAACTCATATTGTATAAAGAAGCCTAGGGAAGCATGGTGGCAAAAACCGGATCCAAAGCATTCTCCACTTCATAATAACCTTGCTTATACCATTTAATCCTGGCTACTAAGGCTAGTATTTGTCTTTGTACTAATGCCTTGTTTTTTTCAATCAATTTTAATCTTGGCTTCTGCGAAGCATTAGCAAACTGGTTCAATGCAGTCCAATAATCATATGTAGCATATTGATTTAAAAAATCGGAAGGTGTTTTAATAGTTTGAATAGCTGTTTTATTTTTCAAATACCATTGAAACACAAAATCGTTCAATAAACTTTTATCCCAT
>JBAXPJ010000201.1:0-2425 GCA_037132335.1 Sediminibacterium sp.
ATGGGATAAAAGTTTATTGAACGATTTTGTGTTTCAATGGTATTTGAAAAATAAAGCAGCAATGAATAGCATTGTAAGCCCCACTGAATTTTTAAAGCAATATCAGGGCTATGATTATTGGAAAGCCTTAAATGAATTTGCTAATAGCGAGCAAAAGCAATCATTAAAAGCCATCGAAAAAAACAAGGCATTAGTTCAAAGACAAATATTGGCCTTGGTGGCTAGAACAAAATGGTATAAACAAGGGTATTTTGAAGTGCAGAATAGCTTGGATCCGCTTTTTGTCACTATGCTTCCCTAGGCTTCTTTATACAATATGAGTTTTATCATATTTTTGACTGACTAGGCTCATTGAGGGCTTAGCCATATTAAGGCATTTTTGTTCTACAAATTATGTCTACAGCCTGTTATCATTGTGGTGCCAATTGTTTGGAAACTATTCAATTAGAAGATAAAAGCTTCTGTTGTGATGGTTGTAAAATGGTGTTTAAGCTATTAGATGAAAATGGCCTCTGCCAATACTATGATTTATCTGATATGCCTGGGCTTACTGCGAAGGGGCATTTTGTTTCTGAAAAATATAATTATTTAGACAATGCAGCTATCAGCGAGCAGCTTATTCAATTCAAACTAGGCGAGCAAGCGCATCTGGTATTTTATTTACCTCAAATACATTGTGTGAGCTGTGTATGGCTTTTGGAAAATTTACATAAAATAAATCCGGGCATAATTCAGTCCAAAACACATTTTGAAAAAAAGGAAATTAAAATTGTTTTTAATACTTCCCTTATTTCATTAAAGCAAGTAGTTCAGTTATTGGCCTTTGTGGGTTATGAACCTGTGATTCATTTAGGGGGCAATGACTGGTTAAAGAAAAAGAAGGTCAATAAAAAGCAGTTGTATAAAATTGGTATTGCAGGTTTTTGCTTTAGCAATATTATGATGCTCAGTTTTCCAGAGTATTTATCCAATGATGTTTTAGAGTTAGGTTCTTTAAGGCATTTTTTTGTGTACATTAATTTATTATTATCCCTGCCTGTGCTTTTTTATAGTGCCAGTGGTTTTTTTATTGCTGCTTATACAGGCCTTAGACAAAAATGGTTAAATATAGATGCACCTATTGCACTCGCTATTCTTGTTACTTTTAGTAGAAGTGTTTATGAAATACTTAGTCAAACAGGGGCGGGCTATTTAGATAGTATGAGTGGTATCGTTTTTTTTATGCTCATTGGAAGATGGTTTCAGGATAAGTCTTATGATTCTTTTGCCTTTGATAGAGATTATAATTCTTTTTTTCCTTTAGGCGTTACTGTATTAGAAGAAGGTAAGGAAGTCAATAAAGCGCTTTCATCACTTCTTAAAGGTGAAATGGTTTTATTAAGAACTGATGAAATGATTCCAGCCGATGCTGTTTTACGAACTGATGGCGCCTTGATTGATTATAGTTTTGTAACAGGGGAGAATGCGCCCATTGCAGTAGCCATAGGGCAAATGGTATATGCGGGAGGCATTCAAAAAGGAAGGTCTATTCAATTGGAAGTTTTAAAACCAGTGGGTCAAAGTTATATTACAGAACTGTGGAATAGTCCTGTTTTGAAGACAGAGAAAAATATAGAAAAATCCTTTGTGCATCCATGGAGTCAATACTTTACCATTATACTTTTTCTTATTGCTATTACCAGTGGAATTTATTGGAGTATATATGATAGTCATAAAATTTTACCTGCCGTTACTGCCGTATTAATTGTGGCCTGTCCTTGTTCCTTACTGCTTACAGTGAGTTTTACTTATGGTAATGTATTAAGATGGTTAGGCAGGGGTAAGCTCTATTGTAAAAATGCTTCTGTTATAGAGGCTATGCATAAAATTGATACTATTGTCTTTGATAAAACAGGAACCCTTACCAATCATGATGACACGCACTTAGAATATACGGGGACAGCTTTAACTATAAAAGAAATGGTAGCAGTCAAATCGGTTACCAGAGAATCCTTGCATCCGCTTAGTAAAATGATTACTCAATTTTTACTTTTACAAGTGTCGGATCTTGTCGAATTTCAACAAATTGAAAACTTTATAGGCAAGGGCACTAAGGCCTACTGTGATGGCTTTGAGATAATCATAGGCTCTTCTTCTTTTTTAAAGTCTTTTGGAATAACCATAGAGGAGAAAGTAGAAGGGTCATTGGTATATCTTGCCATGCAGGGAGTGTATAAAGGTGTTTTTAAAATTAATCATAGCTATAGAAAAGGGATTGAACCCATGATATTGGAATTAAAGGCGAAGGGATTTGAATTGCATTTATTAAGTGGGGATCATCCTACAGAGAAAAAGCATTTGGTTCAACTATTAGGCAACGAAATACCTTTCTTATTTGAACAAAGCCCAGCCGACAAATTAAATTATATAGAGACACTACAAAATA
>JBAXPJ010000202.1:0-2354 GCA_037132335.1 Sediminibacterium sp.
AATTCTGGCGCATCTGTTAGACTTCTAGATGGTGACAGAGGCAGAATTAACGCAGAAATGGTAAAAGATGCTATTAATCCGCTAGATATTCACAAGCCATTAAGTACCCTAGTTTCATTAGAAAATACAGGAAACAGAGGTGGTGGAAGTTGTTATGATTTTAGTGATATTCAAAAAATTAAGCAAGTCTGCTTAGGTAATAATTTAAAGTTACACTTAGATGGGGCTAGAATTTTTAATGCGATTGTAGCCAAAAATGAAACTTGCATTCAGTATGGAGAAGTGTTTGACTCAATATCTATCTGTTTAAGCAAAGGATTGGGTACACCTGTTGGGAGTGTACTATTGGGCAACAAAGCGTTTATAGCTAAAGCAAGGAGGGTTCGTAAACTTTTTGGAGGTGGAATGAGGCAAGCAGGATTTTTGGCAGCAGCAGGTATTTATGCATTGGAAAACAATATCAATCGATTAGCCGATGACCACCATCATGCTAAACTAATTGAAGCTGCATTGCTTAAAAAAGACTTTGTTGGAACAATTCTTCCTGTAGAAACCAATATTGTGATATTTGAAGTGAAGGGCAGATTTACAGCGCCAGAATTGGCTACTATTTTAAAAGAAAAAGGTATTTTGGCAATAGCCATCTCTCCTACTCAAATACGTTTTGTGTTGCATTTAGATATTACACCTAGTAATGTTCAACAAACGATTGATACAATTTCGAATTTATAACACGCGTTATTATAAACTTACTATTACAAACTTTTTATATGTTTCCTAGAACAAATCCAACAACTACACAAGCCTGGTTTTTATTAAAAAAACATTTTGAAGAAGAAATGAATCGCAAACACATGCGTGATTTATTTGCTACAGAACCTGATAGATTTTTAAAATTTTCTTTGTGTTTAGACGAAATTGTTTTTGATTATTCTAAAAATATTATCAACCAAAAAACACTAAAGTTATTGCTTGAATTAGCGGAGGATTGTAAATTGAAAGATGCAATTCAAGAAATGTTTGCTGGAAATATTATTAATGAAACCGAAGGCAGATCTGTATTACACACGGCACTAAGGAATTTTTCAGGTAATCCAGTGATGGTTGATGGAAAAGATATTATGCCTGATATTTTAAAAGTACAGCAGCAAATGAAACAGTTTTGCGAATCTATTCATAGTGGATCTGCAACAGGTTATACCGGAAAAAAAATACGATACATTGTAAATATTGGTATTGGTGGAAGTGATTTAGGACCAGTTATGGTTACTGAAGCGCTTAAACCATATTGGGTAACTGGTATTGAAACCTTTTTTGTAAGTAATGTTGATGGATCTCATATTGCAGAAACATTAAAGCAGGTAAATCCAGAAGAAACATTATTCTTAATTGCTTCTAAAACATTTACCACACAAGAAACCATGACCAATGCACAAACAGCTAGAACTTGGTTTTTGGCTTCAGGTGCATCTGAAAAAGATATTGCAAAACATTTTGCCGCACTGAGTACCAATGAAAAAGCGGTTACTGCTTTTGGCATTGATCAAGCAAATATGTTTGAATTTTGGGATTGGGTTGGTGGTCGTTATTCTTTATGGAGCGCTATTGGTTTATCAATTGCACTGACTATTGGCTATGATCATTTTATTGAATTATTAAAAGGTGCCGAAAAAGCAGATATTCATTTACAAACGATTCCTTTCGATAAAAACATACCTGTTTTAATGGCTTTAATAGGCATTTGGTATGTAAATTTTATGGGGGCTCAAACCGAGGCTATTCTACCTTATGACCAATACATGCACCGTTTTGCAGCCTATTTTCAGCAAGGAAATATGGAAAGTAATGGTAAAAGTGCCGATAGAAATGGAAATCCTGTTAACTATGCCACTGGACCAGTTATTTGGGGTGAACCTGGCACTAATGGTCAACATGCTTTTTATCAATTAATCCACCAAGGAACCTTATTAATTCCTTGTGATTTTATTGCTCCGGCTATTAGTCATAATGCAATTGGAGATCATCACCTTAAATTAATGTCTAACTATTTTGCACAAACCGAAGCATTAATGAACGGTAAGTCTGAAAATGAAGTAAAGGTAGAATTGATGAAAGCGGGTAAATCAGAAGAAGCAATTAAAAAGCTCACTCCTTTTAAAATATTCAGCGGCAATAAACCAAGTAATTCGATTTTAGTGAAACAAATTACACCGTCTACACTTGGAACATTAATTGGTATTTACGAGCATAAGATTTTTGTACAAGGGATTATTTGGAATATTTTCAGTTTCGATCAATGGGGTGTTGAATTGGGTAAACAATTGGCCAATCAAATATTACCTGAACTTGAAAAT
>JBAXPJ010000203.1:0-2346 GCA_037132335.1 Sediminibacterium sp.
GCTTCCTCCCATTTATTTTCATCATCTCCGCATAAGGCAGCAACCATTTCTAAAGCCAGTTGACTATGGTGTCCTCCATCTACTTCAATATGTCTTTCAATATAATATTTAAAAGTAGATACTTTGTTTGGATGCTCTGTATAAATTTTATTCAAAATTTCTGTAAACATGTCTGGAATTAAATCTTCTCTACCAAAAGTAAATACCGCTGCTTTTACATGCAATGGTGCATGTTGTGCAATTTGAAAAGTATACTGTAAAAACGCTTTTACTTCTGCTGGAATATTGGTTGTATCAATGGCTTCCTCTATGGTGTTACCTGCTTTTAATAACGCTAACAATTGATCTATTTTACTAGTGTCTGCGCCCATTTGACGCATAGCAGCTAAATACAATTCAAAATGACTGATTCTATTGCCGTGTTCATCTACATCTGATTCTTCTCCTGCAACAATTTCATTGATTAAAAAACGCGTATTGGCAGAACCCACGGGTACCCATGGTAATTGCACACAGGTTAAACCTAGTTGTAAAGATTTTAATAAACTCATAAAATCCCACACCGCAAATACATGGTATTGGGCAAACTGTTTTAAGCCTTCGAAATCTGTTATTTGACTGTAAACCCGATGAGCCAATAAATCGGCTCTTGTTGGTTCTATACGTAGTTTTAATGCTGCAATGGGTGAAGGCATTAGAATGGATTTAATTAAAACAATTTATCGAGAAATTTATTTAACAGTTGCAAAAGAAAAGATAATTTGTAAGACAAGCAAACCACAATACGCAATGGAATCAAATTTTCCAAATATCATAAACAAAGATGGTCAAGCACACTATTTTGGCAACATCTTTAATGATGAACAAAATCATTATTTCTTTAACGAACTCTTCCACAAAATTGAATGGGCCAATGAAAGTGTTATCATGTTTGGCAAGGAAATAACTACCAAAAGAAAAGTGGCTTTTTACGCAGATGATAAAATTGAATACACTTATTCCAAAAAAACAAAAAAAGGATTGCCTTGGACACCTTTACTATTAGAGATTTTGCAAAAGGTTTCAAATTATACTCAATGCAATTACAATGCTTGTTTATTGAATCTCTATCACGATGGCAACGAAAGCATGGGTTGGCATAGTGATAATGAAAAGGAAATTGTACACAATAGTTCTATTGCTTCTTTAAGTTTTGGTGCAGAAAGAAAGTTTGCTTTTAAACACAAAGTTTCTAATGAAACAATTTCAATAATACTTAATAATGGTTCATTGTTAGAGATGGCTGGAAGCTTGCAGCAACAATGGTTTCACTCGCTACCAAAATCAAAAAAAATAAACGATGCTAGAATTAATTTAACTTTTAGACAAATGATTTCATGAAAAATAATCAACAGAAAACAATAAAAAAAGAAAACCTACCCTCCAAAAATTGCCAACATTGCAATAGGCCATTTAGTTGGAGAAAAAAATGGGAAAAATCTTGGGAGGATATTAAGTATTGTAGTGAGGCCTGTAAAAAGAAGAAGTATCCATTAAATTAATTACAACCATTTTATCGCTTACTAATTTTATTCATTGTAATAGCTTTTTGCCTCGAGCACTTAAACCGTTTAATATCTTCACTCCTTTTCATTAAATGCTTTTTACTCACGCCACTATTTACGCGCTTACGCCATAAATTAAAACTCTTGCGCTTTAGTTCGGCGCGCATAATTTTTATGGTATCAGATTCCGATAAACCGAACTGCACTTGAATGGCTTCAAAAGGAGTTCGATCTTCCCAGGCCATTTCAATTATCCTGTCAATATCTATTCTTTCCATTCAATAGGAATTACTATTTCATTGGTTCTTCCAATAAATTGATAAGGGGCATTGTAGCCTAAAAAAGTATAATTGCCAGTAACTTTAATATTTCTCTGAGATAGAATTTGTAATATTTTATCTGTATACGTTTTTATTTTTTCGTCATTGGCATAACCGCCAAAAGAAATTACAGCCACATACTGTGGAATAGATTGATGAATATGTATACTAGCATCTTTTGGTTTAGGCAAATTACTTTCGTTGTATTTGCTTGGCATTACAAAACTCATTTCTGCGCCTTTATCCGATATGTTCATTCTTACAGGAGCCGTCATGGAAATACTTGCGTTTTCTTCATTTCCTCCAAATATAAAACGGGCTAATTTTCCGAATCCACTACTAGCCACACCTTGGTAGTTGGTGGCTTTGGAATAAATGGTTGCGAGTGTTGCGGCAGGGTAATACCTTATTTCAAGTTGTGCGTCCTTTAAAACGGTCCTGTATTTTTGCTTTTCGGTTTTAAGCGTAGATGCTTTAAAAGA
>JBAXPJ010000204.1:0-2342 GCA_037132335.1 Sediminibacterium sp.
GCAAAAGGTCTTTTAGCAAAACCCGGTTGCTGTGCTAGTTCTAGCCCAATCAATACTTCGTTTTTCCAATTTGTTTGTGCATTAATAGTAGTAGCAGTTGTTTTTGCAACTACTAAATTTTTCCAATTAGCACTTTCAATTCTATCGCCATTTTTGGTGATAATTAAATAGTCTACACCAGCATATTTAGCCGCTAATGCAATGCTTTCTTTGGTTGATAAAACATTAAATGCAGTAGCCAATGCGCCAGCATCTGTTGCTGAATTAGCAACTACTGTTGCACTAATAATTTCATTAGCAGGTAGAGCTGTTCTAGGATCAATAATATGCGAATACCAAACGCCGTTAATCAATTCACCTCTGCGGTAATTACCACTAGTAGCAACTGCTTTATTGCTTAAAACTACATTATCTATTGGCGCATCGTTTTCAGCATCGGCTTTTGGATTACTAATTTGAATGTTTTCAGAAATATTACCAGCAATTACTAAATCACCTCCAATATTTACCAGAATACCATTGATTTTTGTAGCAGTCATTGCCGCGTTAGCTGCAGCTTTAATAATATATGATTTTGCAAAAGAATTTAATTTCAAAGGCGCATCACTAATATGTGTGGCAGTTTTGTTAGCGGCATCCAATGTCCAATGGATTTGTTGTGTTTGCGCAATTGCATTTTTTAATGCATCATTAGCGGGCAATTGATTTTTAGCAGCAGCATCCTTCCAAACCAAATTAACGGTTTCTGCAGCAGCACTTAATGCACCAGCAGTTTGAACACGCCATTGGTCAAAT
Organism: Sediminibacterium sp.; assembly: GCA_037132335.1. Taxonomy (GTDB): domain Bacteria; phylum Bacteroidota; class Bacteroidia; order Chitinophagales; family Chitinophagaceae; genus Sediminibacterium. The sequence continues at coordinate 796 of JBAXPJ010000204.1, forward strand.
AAAGACAAGACTGTAAATAAATCTTTTGAAACAGTAATTGGTTGATTTTTTGTTTTTAGCCAGTTGCTAAATTCGCTATTGGCATCGTAGGCGCTTAAAATACTAGAGAGCCTTGTTATTTCATTTAATACAATATTTTCTACTTCAATTGCTTGCTTGGCCGATACCGTACTGGTTTTAATTTCTAAAGAAGTACCCAGTACATTTTCAAAATGCGACACATATAATTGTGCTGTTTTTTTTGTTTTAGTAGGAGGGGTTCCAGCAAAACTGCTAGAAAACATTAGGAAGCAACATGCCAAGAATGCAATTGTATATTTCATAGACTAAATTTTAAATTCTGCGCCCAATGTATTTAATATAGTATTAATAATCACTGAAAATCGGCGATATAACTGTTAAAATCAGCCAAAAAGATTTTTGTGGGATAAATATCTATAAGCAATAATTAATCTATCCGCCAATCAACTTAGCAATTCCAAAAGCACAGCCCGCAGCAATAGCGCCAATCACAGCTACTTTTATTGCGCCTTGTAAAGGAGGCGTGCCGGTTAATTTGCTTTTAAAATAACCAAATATAAAAAGGCAAGCTAAGGTAACAATGGCAGAAAGTTTTAAACCTTCTAATCCATTTTCTACAAAAAAATACGGACTTAATGGAATCAATCCGCCAACTATATAAGATGCACCAATATTAAAGGCGCTTTTTCTAGCCCTTTTTGGATCTGGTTTTTCTAGACCCAATTCATGTTTCATCATAAAATCGGCCCAACGGTCTTTGTCTTTAATGAGTTCTTCTACTGCTTCTTCTTGCACAGCTCTACTTAATCCTAATCCTTCAAAAAATACGCGTACTTCTTCGCGTTCAACTTCGGGTAAGGTTTCAATTTCTTCGTATTCTCTTTTTAATTCACTGGCATAGTGTTCTTGCTCAGTTTTTCCAGCCAAATATCCACCCAAACCCATGGCAATAGAGCCCGCAGCAATTTCTGCTATCCCGGCAATTACAATCAAATGCACATCTTTAACCGCTCCACTTAAACCTGCAGCTAGTGCAAAAGGCACTGTTAACCCATCTGCCATGCCAATAACAATATCTGTAATGGTTTCAGAACTGGTTAAGTGTTTTTCAATATGGTCGTGATGAAGGTGTGTGTCCATGGTAGTTGGAGAACAGATTTTAACAATGAAAGCCATTGTCTGTTGCCAATAAAGGTATCATTTTAATTGTTTTGGGCACCATTTTCTAACCAACAAATAATGGCTGCTTTGTCTTGTGGATTGAGGGTTGCGTTTTTTGGCATAACTCCAGAACTTACTGCAGATTTTATTTGAAGAGCAGCATCATGAGCCGTTAAATAGTCTGCTAATGATGGGAGTGGGTTTCCATCATGGCAACCAGAAGAGGTACAATTTGCTACAAATAAGGCTTTTACTTTGTTTTTGTAACTAATGGTTGGGTCGCAAACAATTATTGATTGCGTTGATTCATTTTTTTTACAACCTGTAAAAAAAACTATGATTAAGCAAAAAGTAATTAATCGCAT
>JBAXPJ010000205.1:0-2329 GCA_037132335.1 Sediminibacterium sp.
GTTTTTTTCTTTGTCTATTATTGGTTTAGAGAACAGGCTTGCATTATTGTTTGTCCTTATGGAAGGTTACAGGGTGTGTTATTAGATAGAAATTCCATTTTAGTTGCCTATGATTATGTAAGGGGCGAGCCTAGAGGAAAATTATCGGATGCTACTTCAGATAAAGGTGATTGCGTGAACTGCCATGCCTGTGTGCGTGTTTGTCCAACGGGTATTGATATTCGTAATGGTACTCAGTTAGAATGTGTGAATTGTACTGCTTGTATTGACGCTTGTGATGAAATAATGGATCATATTAATAAGCCCAAAGGTTTGATACGCTACGCTTCAGAGAATGGCATTGCTTTAAAAGAAAAAACGACTTATTCCTGGAGGTTGAAAATGTATACCATTGTATTAAGCTTGCTGCTTGGTTTTTTAGCCGTTTTATTAATTACTAGAGCAGATATTGCAGCTAGAATTTTAAGAACACCTGGCCAAACCTATCAATTACTAGCAGGCAACAAGATTAGTAATTTATACAATATTAAACTAGTGAATAAAACCAGAAAAAATATTCATCTAGATTTAAAATTAGAAAATATAGAAGGGGAGATTAAGCAAATAGGGCCAGTAGACGTACCCAAGGAGTCTTATTTTCAAACAAGCTTTTTTATCACTTTGAAAAATGAACAGTTGAAATCAAGAAAAACAAAAATAAAAATTGGTCTTTATGAAAACGGGCATAAAATGGACGACTTAACAGCTGTTTTTCTAGGGCCTTCAATATAAAATTTCTACTATTTAAAATAAAAAATATGAAACTCAATTGGGGACATAGTATTATTATAGTGTATGCCATTTTTGTAGGAGGAATATTATTGCTTGCTTATAATTCTTCTCAGCAAAAATTTGATTTAGTACAAAGCGATTATTATGGTGCTGAATTAAAATATCAAAAAGTGATAGATGCTACTCAGAGAGCAAGCAATTTAACAGAGGCATTGCAAGTAGAGACAAAAGGCTCTTTATTACATATAACGCTTCCTAAAAATTTGCAAACGAGTGCCTCTAAAGTGGCTATTGAAATGTATTGTATAGCAGACGAGAAGGGAGATATGAAAAAAGAAAAATTAGTTCAAAATGGCGTATTTGATATTGAATTATTGAGCAGCATGAAAGGGAATTATACCTTGAAATTGTCGGTGGACAATAATGGGGTAAACTATTATTTTGAAAAGAAGTTGATGTTGTAAAGTTGGTGTAGAGATGTTGTAAAGTTGGGGTAGAGATGTTATAAAGTTTTCAGGGTAATTACTAAAACGAGACTTATGTGGTTGAATCATGTTTTTGAGATTGGGTTTTTGATGGGACTTATTGGAAGTGTCCATTGCATTGGTATGTGCGGGCCCTTGGTCATGGCTCTTCCTATCTCTGGTCAATCAAATTTTCAAAAATGGGTTTCTATTTTATTATATCATTTTGGAAAAATAAGTAGTTATACAGTATTAGGTATTTTGCTTGGGTTATTTGGAACTACATTACCCTTCAATGTGGTACAAGAGCATTTATCTATTGTATTAGGTTCTATTATGTTATTGTATGTGCTCTATGTGTTTGTGATAAAATCTAAATGGGCCATTCCATTTTTTCAATCCAATATTGTATATAGCCTTATTATAAAGAAGATGGGAGCCTTGTTTAAAAGTCAAAAAAGTAGCTCATTTTATTTGATAGGGTTTTTAAATGGTTTACTTCCTTGTGGTATGGTATATGTGGCACTGACTTCTGCCATTGCTACACAGAGCCTTGTACAAGGTGGTATGATTATGGCATTTTTTGGATTGGGTACAATGCCAGCATTAATCATGGTGGCCATAGGAGGGCAGTATATGGGTAGAGCAGTAAGGACGAAATTGCAGTCCTTATTACCGGTATTTATTTTTAGTATGGGCATTTTATTAATACTTAGGGGTTTAAACCTAGGCATTCCTTATCTAAGTCCACAAATAGGCATTGGAGCTACAGCAGTTCCATGTCATAAATAATGTGTAATGAAAAAAGAATTTATAACACAAGAATTAGAATCTTTAATTAGATCCTTGGATTTTATCCAAGAGGAACAAGCATTTATAAAAAGAAAGCTAATTGGTTTATTAGAAAATCTGGTAATGAATGATTTTATTATTTGGGCTGAAGATTTGCAACTTCAGATATTAAATAGGGAGGCGGCTGTGAGACTTTTGAAAAACGATATTTTATTACTTAAAAAGGGAGTGAAAGCTTCTAAACCGTCTAATAATTTGTTAGAACCTAAATATGTGGCCGAGTATAAGAAGTACAAACAACA
>JBAXPJ010000206.1:0-2323 GCA_037132335.1 Sediminibacterium sp.
ATGAAAAAAAGGTACCAAGTACTTACCGTTTTGTCTATTCTATCTATGATAACTTTTCTAGATAGGATATCCTTGTCCTCGGCAAGTGCTAGTATTATGGAAGAATTGCATCTTTCCACTGTGCAGTGGGGTTGGATTCTAGGTATGTTTACCATTGCCTACGCGGCTTTTGAAATACCTACTGGCTGGTTGGGTGATAAGATGGGAGGCAAGAAGGTATTAATAAGAGTGGTTATATGGTGGTCGGTTTTTACCATACTCACCGGATTCTCTACTGGTTTTATTATGTTATTAGTGGTTCGTTTCTTATTTGGCATGGGCGAAGCGGGTGCTTATCCTAATACCTCAATTGTACTTGCAAAATATTTCCCTGTTTTGGAAAGAGGTCGTGCACAAGCCACAATTTGGGGCGCTTCTCGTTTAGGTGCGGCCCTCACTCCCTTTATTGTATTGCCTATTCAACAAAAATACAATTGGCAAACTTCGTTTTATGTATTGGGTGCCATTGGTGTGGTTTGGACTTTGTTCTGGATTTTTTGGCATAAAGAAGAACCATCTGAATGCAAGAATATTTCAAAAGATGAATTAGCACATATAATAGCTACTCGAGATTTACCTGTACATAAAGAAGATGCCATTAAAATTTCTGTATGGAGCGCATTTAAATCAAGCAATCTTTGGTTTTTATTGGGCATGTATGTTTGTTATGCAGTGGGCGCTTATTTTTTTCAAAGTTGGTTTCATACTTATTTAGAAAAGGGAAGACATATTGCCAAAGACCAACTTATTTGGGCAAGCTCTATTCCCTATTTATTAGCCGCCATTGGTTGCTTTACCGGTGGTTGGTTAAGTGACAAAGCCTGTGTACGCTTCGGCAAAAAATGGGGAAGACGCATTGTGCCCATGGTAGGATTATCGGTGGCAGGCCTCTGTATTATTGGTGCTGCGCTAGTAGCTGATAATTTAACAGCCATTATTGCACTTGCGATTGGTATGGCCTTTATGGACCTGACTGCTCCTGTTGCCTGGGCCGTAGCGATGGACATGGGTGGAGATAAAAGTGGTACTATTTCAGGCTCTATGAATAGTGCCGGTTTAACAGGGGCTTATTTAAGCACTGTCTTTTTTGGCTATATGGCCAGTACTTATGGATATTATTTACCAGTACTTTATATAGGAATTATTGTTTTTATAGGTGCATTTGTATGGTTGAAAATTGATGCAAGTCAAAAAATTCAGTTTACTAAAATTGTAGATCCCAATACCCATTAGTCAAGGTTAATTGTTTGTTACCTTATATAAAATTTTAACCAAAATATTTCGAAACCAACAAGTTTCAATAACTTGTTATGCGGAAAATAATACATCTAATTAATAAGTTCAAAAATTAAAATATGAAAAACATTTTTTTAGTCATCGCAATAATTTGTGTTGGAATACAAAGTCAAGCACAAGAATCAAAAAAAATTATTTTACCTACAGGTTGGGCTTTAAGTCCTGCAGGAACTAGTTTGTCATTAGGAGACTTGCCGCTCAATATGGCAGTTTCAAAATCAAAAAAATTAATGGCTGTGACTAATAATGGTCAAAGCACACAAAGTATTCAGCTTATTAGTTTAGTGAGCAATACTGTTTTAGATAATATTAAAATAGATAAATCTTGGTTAGGTATTGCCTTTAGTGCAGATGAAAAAACTTTATACGCTTCAGGTGGTAATGACAATTGGATTTTACAATATACTATTGTCAATAATAAATTAAGATTAAGCGATTCTATAAAACTAGGTGATAAATGGCCTAATAAAATTTCTCCTGCTGGCATTTGTATAAATGATGCAAAAAATATTTTATACGTAGTCACCAAGGACGACAGCTGTTTGTATGAAGTAAATTTAAAAACAAATAAAACAATTAAAAAAACGGCCTTACCTGCTGAAGGCTATACATGTATATTGTCGAATGATGGTGCTGAATTATATATTAGTGTTTGGGGTGCAGAAAAATTAGTAGTGTATAATACAATAAGTCAAAAAATAACTAATAGCATTACTACAGGAACACATCCTAACGATTTAATTCTTTCAAAAAATGGAAAAACTATTTATGTAGCCAATGGAGAAGACAATAGTGTTTCAGTTATAGATATTAAAAATAGAAAGGTAATTGAAACGCTTAACTGTGCGCTGTATCCCAATGCCCCTGCGGGTTCTACAACTAACGGCGTAGCGCTAAGCACCGATGAAAAAACTTTATACATTGCCAATGCCGACAATAACTGCTTAGCTGTATTTGATGTTACAGAAATAGGCAATAGTAAATCAAA
>JBAXPJ010000207.1:0-2317 GCA_037132335.1 Sediminibacterium sp.
ATGAGAAATATAAATCTATTTCAATCTTGTATCCTATTGATTATCAATAAAAGAATAGGTATAGAATACCACTTTAAACCCTCATAATCAGGGGGTCCCTGGATCATGCCCAGGTGGGCCCACTTGAAAATCAACCACTTATGATTTGTTTCATAGGTGGTTTTTTCTTTTGTGCCAGATCGGTGCCAGGTTTTGTGTTTTTAAAGGGAGAACAGGGGTGAATGGAGGTGAAGATGTGGAATTATCGGAACCTGACTAATTGTTGTATAAATCATACATTTGAATACCCACAAAGGTTGTATTAAAATTTAAACTATGAAAAGAATCGTCTTTGCCTTTGGAATTTTATTGTCTCTACAATCTTTTTCCCAACAAGTATTGTCTAAATTAAGTACACAAGGTTTTAATTTAAAAGTGCCTATTTTAAATGTTGCAGAGGGAGCGGGTACTAGAATTATATCATCTTTAGGCGGTATTCTTTATTATAAAACAAATGGTATTGAAAACATAGTTGCAGTTCCTTTATATCCACCAGATTCCACACAAAAATCAACACCATATTATCATTTTATAAAAAAAGCTTCGAACTGGGAGTATGAAAATTATTATAATATTGGGAAGTTGATAGGTGTAGATGGAAACTCTTTAGATTCAAATGGAAATTTTGCATTTTCATCGACTGGTGATGATTGTAAAACTTTTGGTGGTCAAGTTGTATTTGGAAAAACCATAAACAATAAACTTGAACTTCAGCAAGTTTCAACTTATGAAGAATGTTATAGACATATTGCCTTTGGTGATCTTAATCTTGATGGAAAAGTTGATTTAATAACAGATGGCGGGAAGGAACCCGATAATCTATTATCTCCATTTATACAAAAGAGCGATGGAAAATTTGTTCAAACTCCTGAATTAATGCCTAAAATCCCAGCATGGTCACCACAATTAGATCAAGTTAAATATTCCTATTTATCACAAGGCTTTAATGTTGGAATAGCAAATGCATTTGGCGGGAAATTTCCCGAAATATATAAGGGACAATATGGCAACAATGTTGAAGCGCGCTATGTTATTGCTATTCATGTTTTTAACGAAAAAACAGGCATTTATGATACAGTTAGAGTTTTAAAAGACCAAGGAGTTTATAAAGATAATGGCAAAGGGATTATAAATTTAGCATTTGCAGATGTTAATAATGATGGCAAATTGGATATGATAACAGGCTATTTTCAAAGTGTCAATTGGGGATACGGTTCTATAGGTGTTCAAGTATTTATTAATGATAGCTTGGATAATTTTAAAGCTGGTCAACATATTGAGTTTAAAAGGGTTGGAGTTCCACAATCCTTAACAGATACAACTTGGGAATTAAATTTTAAAGATTTTATTCTTGAAGATGTAAATAATGATGGTTGGAAAGATTTAATTTTTTCACCATTACTTAGTCGGGATTATTGTATTAATCAAACCTATAGCTTCGGAAATCCTGGAGATGGAATTAGGTTAAATAGTTCAATTTATTTAAATAATAAAGGCACATTTGAAAAGCTTAAAACTGAATTGAATTTTCCCGGATCTTGGCCTTATTATGTACGACCTGCTTTAATTGATAAAAAATTAAAATTTATTGGATTTGGATTCCCACTAGGTGGAGGGGGAAATCCGCTTGTGTCATATGACTCATTTGGGAAGTTATTTTATCCTGCCCCAGATTCTGTAACATTATATGAAATCACTGTTAACTTCTGTAACAACCTAACAAAACCTGCCTTCAACACCACTAAATATTCCTTCTGCACTGGCGACTCCCTAAAACTTACAGTTTCAAATATTAACAAAGGTGATACCTTAAAATGGTATTACGGAAGCAAAAGTGATTTAACTAATTTGAGTAATAAAACATTCACAGATAGTACTAAGCTTTTTGTTACAAGAACGGATAGCTCAGGATGTGTAATTTCATCCGACACAGTTCAAATTAAAAAATATAGCATCCCATCTGCTCCAACCTTATCAAGAGACACTGCTAACTTCTTATTATCCGGTGCAGCAGGTACCACTTGGTATAAAGATGGTTCTGCGATTACCGATACCGCCCAAAAGTATAAACCAACAGCTGCTGGTTCTTACACGGCAAAAACAACGATCAATGGTTGTACCAGTGTAATGAGTGCAGCTTACTATTATTTGGTAACGGACATCATTAATCTAAGTAAAGACGAGTTTATCAAACTAGCACCGAATCCATTTGTCAATCAACTGAATTTTGATTTTGTAGTAAAGGGATATCAGAAGCTAAACATTGAAGTATTTGATA
>JBAXPJ010000208.1:0-2292 GCA_037132335.1 Sediminibacterium sp.
ATAATTTCTGAAATGGTTTTGCCTGCATTGCGTTGCAGTGTTTCTTGGTTAATAACAGTAACCATTTTACCCGTACTGGATTGTTTCTGTTGAAACTTTGTTGCGGTTACAAATACTTCATCCAATGTAGTGGTGGATGTACTGTCTTGTGCATGTAGCTGACTGCCAATTATTAGAGCAGTCATAACTAAAAACTTTTTTTTCATTGTTGAAAATGTTTTTGTTGTGACTACTTCCAGGAAAATTAAAAGATAGAAATATAAATGTCTGTAAGACGATTACATCTCATGCCTTTCACCCGAAAGCTGAATAGTTGTTATGTACTGGCAGGTCTTCTGACTTACTCCATTATTCAAGGCCTTCCCGTTATTAACAGTGGCGTAAAGTTTGAATAATACAAAAGGAGCTTACAGCTACGGGGATAGCTCCGGATTTACACCGGATTCCCTATTAATCTTTTACTTTCTATGAAAGTATTAGAACCGTTACAAGGCAAATCTAGTTTTAAATTTCAAATATTATAAAAGAGTTGCTAACAGTATAGTGGATAAAATATTCTGTTCGTTAAAAAGTCAAATTGATGCCCGCCATTATCCATCTGCCAGGCATTTGCGCACCCAATAAATCACTATAATTAGTATCGAATAAATTAGCGGCTTCTATAAAACATCCTGCAATCTTTTTTACTACAAATACTTCGCACCTTGCATTGAGTAAAAAATAGTTTGGCGATATCGTTGCATTGATTGCTGAAGCGTTTTGTTCTGTTCTAATTTTATACACGCCATTAGCGCTCAATTGAATGTATTGGTTACTATAAACCAACATTAAATTGGTTAACAATTTTGCATGCGAACTAATATAAAAAGAGGGAACCACATTACTACTCTCACTGTCTAGCCAAACCAATCCTAGTGTTGCAAAAATTTTATGCTGCTGATTTATTTCATGATGGTATTGAATATCAGTTTCAAATCCTGCCGTATTTACTTTAGCAATATTTGTTGCCAATGCATAACTACCAGTTGCAATTAGATTTGAGGTTCTTGGCATATTACTATAAGGTGTAGGCGTCCAGTCTATTAATTTCTGCTGGTCTCTTTTAAAAATTGTCGCCGATAATTTGAAGGCTGTTTTTACAAATACATCAACCCCTAATTCATAGCTCAAACTTCTTTCAGCTGCTAAGTTTGGATTGCCAATACTGCCAGAGCTAACCAAAACTTTATTGTAATTATTATATCGTTCTGTAAAATCTGCCTGACGAATGGTTTTTCCAATACTACCGCGTATTTGCGCAGATGATAATTGGTAAGAAATATTTAGTTGTGGCACCAATTCTGTACCACTTTTTTCGGTATAGTCTAAGCGAAGGGAAGGAGAAAGGAGCATTTTATTACTCACTGCTTGTGTTACAATAAAATACCCAGCAGCCTGTTGTAATTGGTGGTCGCCCCTATCATTTGAAATGATTTTTTTATTTTGATATTGTAAGCCAGCCACCCAATTAGATTGCCCTCCATATTGATGACTATAGTGTGTATTGATTTGAACAACAGATGAAAGATTATTATTAGGTAAAGACCCTGCATTAAAACCAAATTCATCGGTTAACTTTTTATACCCTGCATCAAACTGAAATTGATTGGCCGCTTTTTGATGCACCAAACTAAGTTGGTGCCAATTAGTTGCAACAATTTCTTTAGCAGTGTCTGACTTAAAACTTGTATAAAAATTTTGTGCACTAAAATTACGTTTATCAAATGCAGATCTAATGGCTAATCGCCAATTATTTGAAAATTGTTGTCGAAAAGAAAAAGAAGCTGTTTGGTTGTTAAAATAGCCTGTGGTGCCTCTTTGCGCTTGTCCATCTGCCGAATTAACTAAGTATCCTGCCGCAATGGCTGTTTGGCCTTTTTGATAATACAATCCGGTATTCAAGGTTTTCAAACCATAATTTCCGGCAATTGCTTGTACAGAATATTTATTGCTGGTATTGTTTTCATTGGCAGAAAAAGTTTTGGTAATAATATGCACAACCCCACCAACTGCATCGGTTCCATAAATAGCAGATGCTGCGCCTTTTAACACTTCAATTCTTTCAATTTCACCAGGAGAGATTGGTATATTGCCATTAAAATGCCCAGTATTAGGATCATTCAAACGAAGCCCATCTAATAATACAAGCACTTGTTGAAAGGTACCGCCTCGAATAACAATATCAGCTTGTGAGCCTCCTGGGCCCCGCATTTGCACTTCAACACCAGGAATATATTTTAATAACTCGTCTAT
>JBAXPJ010000209.1:0-2252 GCA_037132335.1 Sediminibacterium sp.
GTATAAATTAACCTAATAAGATTAATATAATATAGTGGCATAAAATCTGTAGACATTGGTAAAATTTCTCCCAAATATCCATGCCCATTAGTATAATTAAATACAATTGTTTTATAATGGAAATAATAAGCAATAATTATAAAGGAAATATAAGCAGAAAGAGTAAAAAATCTCACAAACTTTTTAAAATTAAAAAAATATAAAACGCAAAATAAATTCAACAACTCTAAAAATACAATTGCCTTGCAAAATGAAAAGATTAAAAAATAGGCTGGCTTATCATCAAAAATAAATTGGAAAAAACTTGAAAAAAATACTGCAAAAATAATGGATAAAATTATTAGTTTCAAATTCAAAGGCCTTTTAAATAAGATGAGTACATCTAAAAAAACAATCAAAGAAAGAATAATGATTGCTCCATTTAGAGATTTAGATATTATTAAAAACTGGTCTATAGTATTCATAAAAAATAAATATTTTTAACTAAACTCAAATTTAATTAATTAAGTGAAAATACAATAAAAAAATAGGTTTTATTTCGAATTCGTAGTTTTCCTTGTCGTTGGATACCAATTGAAAAAAAATATCTTTTTATATTAATAATAAAAAGTTTGTGAATATGAAATTATAAAATATATTTTATAATATATATTCCTCATTATAATTAATACAACTATCAATGAAAATCCCCAATAAAAAAGGCCCCTAAAACTAGGAGCCTTTTTTATAAGATAATTTTTTAAAGTACAATAGCAACTATGGCATAATTGGTCTTTCCATCCAACTTACACTTGTAATTTTTTTATCGAGACCATACATATACCAATGAAAAGCACTTACATTCTTTTTAGTTCCGTCTTTTTTCTTTTCCTTATAATTTGATAGAACTATAATGCCAGATACAGGATCTGTATTGGTAATTTTACCAGGGTTAACCATAGTAAGCTTCCACTCAACTGATTCTAAGTCGTCAAACATATTTGCCCATTGACTATTTGCAACTTTAAATTTGCGACCTTCATGAGTAGTAACACTTACTGTATCAGCAAAATATTTTGATAAGGCCTTACCATCCATTTTATTACAATCTTTCATTAAATTTTCAATTAATTCAACTTCACCTCTGTTAGAGAATGTTATAGTAGAAGTATCATTTTTTGAGTAATACTTACCACCAGTTGTTAAACCATATTCATTTTTTTCATCTAAAATAACAGAACCCCATACCATTGATATTTTTTTAGAAGAATCATTCACAATATATACTCTATGTTCTTGTTGCTTGTGTTTTGATCCGTTTTTATACTCTCTGTCTAAGTCATCATAAATTTGAACTTCAGTTTGATTGGGCCAACCATCAGTTCTCACTGGAATAACAATATTCACTTTTCTATTGACAGCTTTAAAACTAGCAAACTCCTTATATACTCTATCAGAATTATTTTTAACATAATTATCGTCAAAACAACTTAAATAAGCTTTTGCATCTATGTTGTTATATGCTTTAATAGCATTTAATACTAGGTTGGACGCATTTTCAGTTCCAAAATACCAAGGAGTATTTTTTTCAACAAGGGTACCCGCTTTTACTAATTTTTGTGCATGAACGCTTGATGCTAATAAGATAATTGCAGATGCAATCATTAAAAGTTTTTTCATATAATTTTATTTATTTTATTGAGGCATAAAACTATTGCTTTCTTTTTGATATTAATAAAATTATAGATGATTTTATTATAAAATTATTTCCTATGGATTATTGTGTAATTAACCTCTGTTTAAAATAAAATATTGATTACCAATATATTATATACATATTGATGCTTAGGCATTAAGGATAAAGTTTTACTTAGGATGAACTACTTTAAAATATCCTTAATTATCTTCAAATGATGGTTGGTATGAACCCCTAAGAATTTAATTGTCTGTTCTGTATTAAGGTCTCCAAAAATGGGATGTGTGAAATATTGATTCTTACCCGCTTTTGCTAGTAATGCTAAACTTGCATGAGCGTCATGAATACTTTTTAAAATAGAGGCTGGGCTTAATTCCTCTGAAGGTACTGTGAAAGAAGGCGCCTTGGCCTTACCTCTAGGAAATGAATTTAGTAAGAGCACTAAATATGCCTTGAAACTAAATCTTTTAATATAGGTATCAGGGTTTGACTTGCACACCACTGCACATACGCTGCTAATAACTAAACAACTATGTACAATATGCCAGCCCACATTCCCTTCAGAAATAGCTTGATT
>JBAXPJ010000210.1:0-2200 GCA_037132335.1 Sediminibacterium sp.
CGTTTCCATCATTTACAATTAAGAAATGACAAAAACCTCACGCAAACCTCACGCAGAAACAGAAAAGGACCCACGATTTAACGTAAGTCCTTGATTTTCATGTAGCGAGACCGGGATTTGAACCCGGGACCTCAGGGTTATTGAAATTGAAAAGCAATTGGGCTTATAAAAGGTTTAGTGAAAAATTCATTTACTTTCTTATTAAACTCATCAGTATGTTCAATAAATGTACCGTGACCTGAATTAGGTAAAACCCATAAATTAGCTTTTGGGATATTTTGATAAATTTTAATTGTGTGTTCTAAATTAATGGCATCATTGTCTCCACTAATAATTAAAGATGGCCTAATTATACTATGCAATGCATTTAAAGAAATATTAGGTTGAAGCCAATCAAGCATAAATATCTTCCAATCATTTTTTTCCTTTGTATCAGTAAACATTTTGAATTTAAATGCATCGAAATGTTTTTTTTCATCTTTCCATAATGATGGAATAAGCGCTGTTGAGTCAGGCCACAGATTAGCTCCAGTAGAAGCAAGTTTTATTACTTTTTCAGGGTGTCGCATTGCAAGTAATATTGCAACTATCCCTCCATCACTCCAACCAATTACATAAGCTGAATCTAATTGCATCTTTTCAATTAATGCAGCATTGTCATCTGCCATCATTTCAAAACTTAAAGAATCCCCTAGATCAACAGATTTACCTTGTGCTCGGCTATCTACAGCAATGACTTTATACCTTTTAGAAAAATAAGGGATAATTTTAGCCATCCATTTAATGCTTCCGCCATTTCCATGTATCAATAACAAAGGCCTCCCAGTTCCATATTGCTCGGTATAAATATTTATACCACGGATATTATAATATTTTGCCGCAGACGGGTTATTTCCGTAGTTTATTGTAGTCTGACAAAAAGATGATTGTGCAACAATCAAGAATAATAAAAGTAAATTTTTATGCATAAATTATAGATTGAATATTTTTAGTTGATAGGGTAAGCTAACCTATTAGTTTCATTACAAAAGCAATACTTTTGTGACAATTTCTGATTCCAAATCAACAAATGACTCAAGACTGAACGTAAGCCCTTGACTACTAGTGTCGCATTAAGTGGATTTCATTAAGAATGGAATGGGTTCGTGTATTCGGTAAGAAAAGACAAAAACCTCACGCAAACCTCACGCAGAAACAACAAAGGACCCACGATTTAACGTAAGTCCTTGATTTTCATGTAGCGAGAACGAGATTTGAACTCGTGACCTCAGGGTTATGAAGATTTTTTGAGAAAATGAAGGCGTTGGTTTATAGTTAGTTATGTTTTGGTAAAACCGAAATCAACCGATTCTAGTCGAATTCAGGGGGTGTTTTCCTCACGCAGTGGGTTTCTAATATAATTGATTAATATATAGCATACCTTTTAATAGTAAATCACCAACTCTATTGCAATTCTAACGCAACAGCTCTATTTACAATTCTTGTAATCACTATTATTCCTAAGTCACTTATTAAATCATTTAGATGGGCTATACCCTATTTCTAATCCTGCATTTATGAATCGCTTTTAAAAAATTAAAATTTATGAAAAAGTTATTAATCATATCGTTATTATTGATCTGCAATAATATATATGCACAAAATAATTCAAGCCCTGAAGAATTTTATGCTTATTTCGCTAAAGTATTCAACGAAGAAAAAATAGATGAAGTTCAAAAATGTTTTCATTTTCCTTATTCAGCCGTTGTCAACGGACAAATTACATATCTAGATAACCCTTCTATTCCAACTGTAGATTATGATGCTTTAAAAAAAACTGGCTGGGTATTTACAAGAGTTAATAAAGTTACAAATGTAGCAGAAGGAAAAAATACGGCAGTATTAGTTATAGACTTTTCCAGAATGAATAAGAACAATCAAGAATTTATAAGATTGAAAAATATATATACTTTAACTAAAGAAA
This sequence comes from Sediminibacterium sp., assembly GCA_037132335.1. Lineage (GTDB taxonomy): Bacteria > Bacteroidota > Bacteroidia > Chitinophagales > Chitinophagaceae > Sediminibacterium. The sequence continues at coordinate 1,964 of JBAXPJ010000210.1, forward strand.
AAGGCTATTGGCAAATTATAAATCTTTCAAATGTCAAATCAATTAACGAAGACAAATAAATACTAACTATTATTTATGAAATAATTATAATATCACTTTTTACCTTTTACCTTTAATCAAACTGAAGAATAAACTAATAATATCCCTACCCACTTTTCTTTCCAATTTGGTAAGAAATGACAAAAACCTCACGCAGAAACAACAAAGGACCCACGATTTAACGTAAGTCCTTGATTT
>JBAXPJ010000211.1:0-2148 GCA_037132335.1 Sediminibacterium sp.
TGTAGCCTCTGGTATTAAATGAATGCCATCCTCTTCAATGCTAATTAATTTCAATTTATACAGCATACCCACATTCATTTTAAAAGCTTTTTTACTCATGCCAAAAAAAGCATAAATATCGTCTGGCGCCGATTTATCATGATAAGGCAAGAAACCTTTATGAGATTTTAATAAACTCATAATTTTTTGATTGTCATCTGCTAGTTTTTCTCCGCCTTGTTTTCCTAATCCAATATCTAATTTATTGTCTTCTCTAATTTTCTTCACAAAGGCTTCATCAATAAATTGACCAATATGTAAATGCGTAAATACTTCATTTTTATAAACAAGTCCTTGGTGTACTTGATTCACAATTACTACATACCCAATTTCTGATTCTCTATAAACTTGTATTTTAACTTTCTCCCCTTCTTTAACCGTTAAGTTATCGTTGCTAATTTGTTTGTCAATTTTTTCAGTGGCAGCCACTCTGCCCGTTTGTGCATCAATGTATAGTTTCACTAAATACTTACCACCTAAACGCATGGTAGATAATTGTTGTGAAACAGGCACGAATAAATCTTTCATTAAACCCCAATCTAAAAAGGCACCTTGTGAAGTAACTTCTACTACTTTTAAAGCAGCAATATCACCCACCACAGCAAAAGGCTCTTGGGTGGTGGCAATTAGCCTATTATCAGAATCGTGGTAAACAAATACACTTATTGTATCTCCAATTTGTAAACCCGATGGCACAAAACGTTTAGGAAGTAAAATACCTTCCCCACCATCATCCATATAAAACCCAAAATCAACTTTTCGGTCTACACGCATCAAATTAAACTGACCTACATTTATAGTTGACATGATTTCTATTTTAAATTAAAACAATTCAGGTTGTGTATCGTTCGGATCCTTTATGACTACTTTATTTTCCCAAGCCATTTCTACTGTTTTAGAAAAATCTACTAGTTTGGTGCCAATAGCCTTCCAGCCCATCACATCTACCATCTTACTCACTTTAAACTTAGCCTTTCTAACCTGCGTGCCTCTTCCAGTATGTACCGCTAAAATGGGCTCAGCAAAAGTAGATACCGCCACCACATAATTACCAGCACCTTCTTTTATAAAAGAGAAAGGTGTTTTTAAAGTAGTGGTTTCAATAAGGAAGCGTTTAATATTGAATTGTAACTTGTCTTTATCCAAATACACTGCCGTGACTATTTTTTCTGGATTAAACTTTTCAATAAATAATACTTTCTCTGGATCGAAACGTTGGCTTTGTTCTGTATCGGTTACTTCATAATTACCATCCTTGGTAATCACAAGTAATTTCTCATCTTCAAAGGTACCCAAATAAATTCCTTTCTCATCCGTATTTAAACGGCCAAACTTATCATCAAACCATAGTTTACGGCCCGTTAAGGTACTTTTTCCTGCTTCTTTCAACTTAATGGCCTTAACAGGATACTTAGTTACCTGATTCCCTACACTACTTCTTCCCTTCACTTCTAAGGTATCAAAGAAAAAGTCAAACTCTTTTATGCGCGCAGAACAATTAGGACTTAAAATTACTTTCACCGATTCAGCTTCCCCATTCATGTTCACCGACATATAATGCACTTTCGATTTCTCCGTGCTCTTGGCTAAAAAATATTCTTTATCACGGGTTACACCAGTTACATTAAACCTTTTAGAATAGGTAATACCAGAAGCGCCGTCGGAATACACCATATTATAAGTAGTGCGTTCGTCATTTTTCTGGAAGACGGCTGCATGAATAATATCTTTTCCAATAAATACTTTATCAGAAACCTTTACCACTTTCATAACCCCAGACTTGGCGAAGGCAATAATATCATCATAGTCGGTACAATCACATAAGAATTCATCTTTCTTTAAGCTAGTACCCACAAAACCTTCTGCTCTGTTGATGTATAATTTAGTATTGGCAATGGCCACCTGCTTCACTTGTATGGTATCGAACTCTTTAATTTCTGTCTTACGCTCTTTACCCTTGCCATATTTCTTGGTTAGGTTTTCATAATAAGCCACTGCATAATCTACTAAATTGGCTAAATGATTTTTAACCTCTCTAATTTCTTCTTCAATGGTTTTAATTTGAGCGTTTAACTCATCAATATCTAATTTATAAATTCTTCTAACCGG
>JBAXPJ010000212.1:0-2119 GCA_037132335.1 Sediminibacterium sp.
TTTGAAATGTACTAGAGGACTTGTATATTTGAAGGATAGATACATTAAACTATTTTAAATATTATGGCCAGTAACAAACAAGCAGCAGTTGGGTTTATTTTTGCCACCATTTTATTGGATGTCATCGGTTTGGGAATCATTATTCCAGTTGTCCCACAATTGCTCCAGCATTTATTACACATTACAGATAGGTCAGCTATTAGTGCTATTGCTAAACCAGCGATGTACTTAACTTTTATTTATGCTGCGATGCAATTTATTTTTGCACCAGTATTGGGAAGTTTGAGCGATCATTATGGAAGAAGACCCATTTTGCTTTTCTCTTTATTGGGGTTTGGCTTGGACTATATTTTCCTTGCATTTGCACCGACCATTGGTTGGTTGTTTGTAGGGCGAATGATTTCTGGAATTACTGGCGCAAGCATTACAACAGCGGCCGCTTATATGGCAGATATTAGTGATGAAAAAAGCAGGGCAAAAAACTTTGGTATGATTGGCGCAGCTTTTGGTATTGGATTTATCATTGGTCCTTTATTGGGTGGATTGCTTGGTGAGATTGGCCCAAGAATTCCTTTTTTAGTAGCGGCAGGTTTAGCCTTAATCAATGCTTTGTATGGTTATTTTATTTTACCAGAATCTTTGGATAAGGAACACAGAAGAAGTTTTGATATCAAAAGGGCCAATCCAATTGGCTCCTTAAAAAATTTGAATAAATACCCTGCTGTTTTTGGATTGATCATTTCTATGTTGTTTATTTATTTAGCTTCCCACTCGGTACAAAGCAATTGGAGTTTTGCAAATATTAGTAAGTTTGGATGGACGCCAAAAACAATTGGTATATCACTTGGAGCAATTGGTTTGATGGTAGGTTTGGTTCAAGGACTTTTAATTAGAGTTGTCAATCCTAAATTGGGCAATGAGAAAAGTGTTTACTACGGTATCTCCTTGTATGCAATTGGATTGGTTTTGTTTGCATTTGCATCACAAAGTTGGATGATGTTTTTATTTTTAATTCCCTATTGCTTAGGAGGTATTTCTGGACCGGCATTACAAGCTTTAATTTCTGTGCACGTTCCAAAAAATCAACAAGGAGAATTGCAAGGTTCATTAACAGGGTTACAAAGCTTAACGTCTATTGTAGGGCCTCCAATGATGATTGGATTGACCTCGTATTTTTCTGTAAAAAACGACCCGCATCATATCTATTTTCCAGGGGCTGCATTTTTATTGGGTGCATTTTTTATGCTTTTAAGTGCGTTTGTAGCTTATTGGGTGTTAAAACATGAAACTAGACCCACTAAGGGCTAGAATCTTGTCTTATAATCCCTTACTGTCGTTATATTTGTGGCTAAAATACTAGGTAGCATGACGACGCCCTTAATGACGCAACTAAATGAGACTGCGAACTTTATCAAGTCTAAAATTAATTCGACTGCCAATACTGCCATTATCTTAGGCAGCGGCTTAGGTAATTTATCAAAAGAAATACAAATCGATTTTGCCATTGCTTATCATGAAATTCCTCATTTTCCGTTAAGCACGGTGGAAGGGCATAAGGGAAGACTTATTTTAGGCACTTTGAATGGCAAGAAAGTTTGGGTGATGGAAGGACGCTTTCACTTTTATGAAGGGTACCACGCGGAGCAAGTTGTTTTCCCCATTCGTGTGTTGAAATTACTAGGTGTTCAAAATTTATTATTGTCCAATGCCGCTGGAGGAGTCAATCCCAATTTTAAAGTGGGTGATTTAATGATTATCAATGATCATATAAGTTTATTTACATCCAATCCACTCGTGGGAAAAAATGAAGAAGCTTTAGGTACGCGTTTTCCAGACATGAGCGAACCTTACGCATTTGCTTTTATTGAAAAAGCCAAAGCCATTGCTAAGGCCAATCACATAGAAGTACATGAAGGCGTTTATGTTGGGGTTACTGGACCTACTTTTGAAACTAAGGCAGAATATAAATTAATAAAATATGTGGGTGGTGATGTGGTAGGAATGAGTACGGTTCAAGAAACCATTGCTGCTGTGCATTGTGGTATGAAAGTATTTGCCATGAGCGTAGTGACCGATTTGGGCATTAGAGAAGATAACAATGTCATTACCCATGAAGAAG
>JBAXPJ010000213.1:0-2107 GCA_037132335.1 Sediminibacterium sp.
ACACTCTACTAATTTAGACCTTTTTTAGTCCACTTTATGCTGACGTTAGACAGAAGAACTGCTTTTGTTAGAATTGTAGATTAGAGAATATCCTTAATCGCATGAAATTTTTATAATATCAATCATATACAAACCTCAACAGAAATGTTGGGGTTTTTTGTTTTAGGATCGGAAATGGAATTGTTATCAGAAAATGTTTGAGGAAGCTGGCCTTGGGTTTCCGTTTGAACACAAATGCTACTCATTGAGCTCTATAATAATATGGGATTACAATACTATATTATTATACTTAAATGGGATTTAGAACTAAAAAAACACAATATTCGCATCATATTTGCGGTGATTAAAACCTAAAAAAATAAAACCTATGTCGCTAACAGATTGGTCTGAGTTAAATAATAAACTCGAAAAAACCTTTAAGTTCAATAATTATAATGATGTTGTTTTATTCTCCAATAAAGTAATGCAGATTGCCATTATCCAAGACCATCATCCAGAAATTAATATCCATTATAGCTTTGTAAAAGTATCGATCACCGATCATGAGAAAGGAGCGGTTTCGGAAAAATGCCACCGGTTTATTAATGAGGTTAATAAGATTAAAATTAATTAGGAGGATCTTTTAGCGCTGGTCAATCGTTCCGAAAAAAAATCAAGTCGAATTAATTCTGACTAGTATGCTTTTTTAAAATCCGCTTGCCCTCTGCTTTAACGGCTGGACTTTTTCTAAAACGCCAGATAATATCACTGGCATGCTTTCTAGATGCTTCTAAATCAACAATGGGTGTAGGATAGTGTTTACCAATCTTGCATTGATAAAGTTCTTGTTCAATGGCACTGAGTTTCCAAGGCTCGTGGATTTGATTGGCGGGAATATTTACTAGCTCGCTTACCCATTGCTTAATAAACAAACCATCTGCATCGTGTTCCATTGAATTTTTAATGGGGTTATAAATTCTAACAGTGTTAATGCCAGTTACACCAGATTGCATTTGTAATTGTGGATAGTGAATACCGGGTTCGTAGTCTAAAAATTGTCGCGCTAAAAAATGTAGGTCGCGCCAATCTTGCCAAAGATTAAACACAAAAAAAGAAACGACCATAGCGCGCATCCTAAAATTTAAATAGCCTGTTGTTGCTAAGCAGCGCATGCAAGCGTCAATAATTGGTACACCGGTTTTTCCATCCTGCCAAGCTTTAATAAAAATTTCGTTTCTTGGTTTTTCAATTTGATCAAACGCTGCGTTCACGTTTTCAAATTCCATTCGGCATTCGTCTTCAAATTTTTGCATAAAATGACAGTGCCAGTGTAGGCGCGATATAAAGTTAGATAGTGCCCTTTTATTGGGCGATGTAGCATAATGCTGACTAGTGTACTGGTACAACATGCGCATACTAATATTGCCATAAGACAAATAAGGCGATAAACGGCTGCAGCTTTTTCTACTCAACAAAGGCTTCGAAATATGCTTACTATAATTTACGGCGCGCTCTTTTATAAAACTATCTAGGTATCGCCATGCCCAATATTCTCCACCTTGCTGAAAGTTTTTGTTGCGGGCGGTAATCGTTTCTGCAAGTGGCGCACCTTTTAAATCTTCATAGAATTTTTGTTCGAGTTTTAAAATATTCCAACCAGCTTCAGGAACGAGTTTTGGCTGCTCGGTCATTGTTTTTTGCCAACGTTGCTGCCAAGTTTTTCTAGTTTTGAGTTTTCTTATGACACCGTTTAAAGGAGACTCTTCCCAAGCTATATTGTAGCGATGGCAAAACTGCTGGACAGCTATGTCTCTATTGTAAGTGATTTTATTACCCACTTCTATATGAGAAAAAATTTCATGAATTTGAAATTGTTCTTGCAGGGCTTCAAATACTGGTAGCGCTTCAGCATGAAAAATATATAAGTCTGCGTTTAGGTCTTTAAGTTTTAAGCGCATTTCTTGCAAAGACTCATACACAAAACGCCAGTGTCTGTTATCACTATCGTCATATGCCATTACAGATGGTTCAAAACAATAAAGCAAGAGAATGGGTAGGTTTTGCTGTTGCGCCTTCCATAGTGGCTCGTGGTCGGTAAACCGCAAGTCTCTTTTAAACCAAACAATAT
>JBAXPJ010000214.1:0-2103 GCA_037132335.1 Sediminibacterium sp.
GCTATCAAGCAGTAGAGGATTGTATTTTAGCCAACCAACATTTAAGTGCCGATGGTATTAAGAATGCATTAGTTGAATTGGGTCAAACCTGGTTAGCAGGTAAGCAAACGCCAGATGATATTACTTTAGTGGTAGTAAAAAAACTGGAATAATTTTTTCCTGTTTTACTAAAATAGATAATAAACGTAAGGTTGTTGCTAGAAATCCTACCGACCTAATTAAGGAATGCAAATTTGCTACCCAAAATTGGGAGCGTTTATATTTTGCATTTTCCGCTAATTTACTTTACTTTACTATATTAAAGTAAGTTAAATTATATACCCACCTTATCTATTTTTAAATGAATAAACAGTTATTACAACTTGTTATCAGTTTGCTGATAGCCATAAGTTCTTTTGCCCAACTCTTGCCGCTCAGAACCAAAGGAACTTCTGCAGAAATGGGCAATTATTTTTCGTCTTATTACGATAGAAATATTTTAAAAGCAACACTGCTCAATTCAGCTTTATTTCAAGATGCAGATGGGGTAATTTATGCTGGAAATGTATTTGATGGTCTTTTACAATTCGATGGGCAACGCGTTGTTCGAGTAATTGATGAAAAGGGACATAAATTAAATATGTATGTAAGGTCAATTGAACAGGACAGCAAAAAAGTCATCTATATCTCTGCATCGCCAGAATTTGGCTATCTAGAAAAGAATAGATTTGGCGACCTTGTTTTTAAATCATTATCCAATTCACTTAGTAAAGAAAATCAAATAAATTCTACTATAGGGAAAATGGTGTTACATAATGATACAGCCTTTTTTCAAACCGAAAAAGCGATTTATTTATATAAAAATAAAAAACTGTTAAAAGTTTTTAATTTTAAAAAAATAATGAACTGGCCCCTAGAAAATTCCGATGGTGTATTTGTACGATCGGAAGGGGAAGGCCTTTTAAAATTTCAACAAAATCAATTTAAACTAATTCCAGGCTCAGAAAAAATTTATGCTGATAATTTTCTAATGGCTATGTATGAATTAGATAATGGAGATAAATTGTTGCTATCTACATCTGCGGGTGCCCATGTGTATCATAAAAATGGGAAGTTCGAAAAAATAAACTCGCCGTTTATTGATAACTTTATAATAAATGGAAATATTCGGACAGGAATTAGGGTATTAAAAAATGGATTAATCCCAATTGTAACTTCACTAAAAGGGGTATTATTTATTGACCAATATTTTCACGTAAAAAATATTTTTGACTCTGCATCAGGATTTGCTGGTGGTCCTGCTCTTGCTTATTTACAAGATAGGGCAGGTGATATTTGGACGGCTTGTAATGGACTCTCTCGACTAACTTTCGATTCTACTATTACTTATTATTCTCAAAACAATGGACTAAAAGGAAGGGTAACTGATATCATTCGGATTGGAGAAAAATTATATGTGCGAACGCTGAAAGATTTATTTGAATTTATTCCAAAATCAGCAAATGCTACTAATGCTTATTTTAAATCTTATAATATTCGGCAATTTGGGTTTAATGTTATTCCTTTCAATGACCAGGTGATTTCCACCAATAATCAATCTATTAAAAGTTTTAAGAATGGCATTGGAACGAGTATTTCTAATAAGGGGAGCGGAAGAGGTATATTACAATCAAAACTAAATAACACATTGCTATTTAGTGCTAATAGTTCGTATGGCATGCTGCTTCACCAATTTAAGAATGGTATTTGGAAAGAAATAGAAATAAAAAACATGCCAAGTTTTGTTTCTAATCAAATAAAAGAACGTATTCCTGGCGAATTATTAATTTCAACTTTGCATGGGGTACTTGTTTTTAATTACGACATGAATGGTCAAGGTTCGTTTAAAAATTTAAAATTAGACTCTATTTATAGCAAAAAAGAGAAGCTAAGTTTTATTTACCTAAACGATACAATTTTAACAGCCATTGATTCCTCTAATCATTTATACACAATCGACACCAAAAAAAATCTGGTAAAATACACTGGGTTTAATTTAGACTCTATGATTGGCGAAACCAATAGCTACGATTTTCACTACAATCCCGAATCAAAAAATCTATGGTTTATTTGTCAGTTAGGATT
>JBAXPJ010000215.1:0-2098 GCA_037132335.1 Sediminibacterium sp.
TCAAACTAAAACGTTTGTAAGTAAAATTGTTATTAAATCCACCAACATGAATTGGTAATCCCCTACCTATTACTGCTAGGTCACTGCTATTAACAACACCGTCGCCATTTAAGTCGCGGTATTTAATATCACCTGGTTGAATAGTACTTCTTGCATTACCATTAGTAGGTATTTCTGGTTTTAAAATGTATACACCAGGTGCAGGATTATTAAAATCAGATAGCTGATAATTGCCATCCCAAATTTGGCCAACCATTAAACCTGTAGACTGACCAATTCTAGCCATATACAATGGATCTTTAAACTGCGAAACGTATGATACAGTTGAGTTTAAAGAGGTAGCACCTAATGACAATGAAGTAATCATATTGGCATTGAAACTAATATTAAAAGTACTTTTCCATGAAAAGTTTTTGGTAACAATATTTGCTGTATTCAATGTAAATTCTACCCCATTATTACTTAATGATCCAACATTTTCTGTAATAGTTGAATAACCAGTTGAAGCTGGAATTGATGCATCTAACAATAGGTTAGAAGTGTTTCGCTTATACCAATCTGCTTCTAACAAAATGCGATCATGTGCAAAGCCCAATTCCAAACCAATATTAGTTGTAGTTGTTTTTTCCCATTCAAGCGTTTTATTTCCAATTAAATTAGTCAACCCAACAACTGGTGTTTGATTACCCCAAGAATAACCATAATAATTAGTGTTCAAACTAATTTGATCATAAGTAGCATAATCAGCTACACGGTTATTTCCGGTTGTACCATAACTAGCGCGAATTTTAGCGGTAGAAATGGCTCTGATTTTATCTTTAAAAAATTGCTCATTACCTAAGTTCCAAGCAAATGCAGCACTAGGAAAATATCCCCAAGGATTTTGTGGAAATTTAGAAGATCCATCCCCGCGGAATGTAGCAGTTAACAAATAGAGTGATCGAAAATTATAATCTAGTCTACCTGCATAAGAAACCATTTCATTTTTTGAAGGAGTAGAAGAAAGATTTGTTGGAGATGTTGTTTCAAACAAACCATTAATACCCAAACCTGGATCAGGTAAATTTCTTCCACCATATCCATTGGTAAAAGACCTTGTTTGATTTAATTCAAACAAACCTAAAATACCCAAATGGTGTCCTCCTTTAAAATCTTTGTTATAATTGATTGTATTGGTATTATACCAGTATACAGTTTGTACATTTCTTATATAACCATTTACACCATTTGTATTTGTTGGCACATTAGCTCCTTGTGCTGTTAAGGTATCATAAAAACGTTCTTGTCTTAATTGGCTATTTCTAATACCCGCGCTACTTTTAAATACCAACCCTTTAATAGGCTCGTAACTTAAAAATGCATTAGCATTAAAAATATTATAGATATCCCAAGAATAAGTATGCTGTAATTCAGTTAAAGGATTTAAACGTGGATCTCCAGTACCGCCAGCTTTTATAGCATCTGCATCTAATAAATCAGTCAACAAATTACCAGTATTACTTGGAGGTAAAATAGGACGATACATCCATGATCTAGCAAAAATAAACGATGTAGGTGTTGAGGTGCTTAAAACGTCTGAGTTAACCACTTCACCAAATCTTTGTGTATTGGTATAGTCCGATGCAAAACCTAATTTTATTTTATCACTTACAGTATGATCTAGTGTAAATCTTCCTGTTGCACGTTTAAAGCCCGTATTTACAACAACACCAGTTTGATCATACAAAGAACCAGATAAAGAATATTTAGTTTGATCATTACCACCTCGAATAGACAATCCATGTGTGCGATACAAACCATTTTGAATTATATTATCCTGCATATTTACACCTGCCACATCTTTATAGCTATTTAAACCAAGCTTAAAGCTATCTAATGGTGCGCTAGAAGTTAGGTTGGGAAAATAAGCCATGGTATATGCATAAGGCGCTGGATCTAATTCTAATTGATATTTTAAGAATTCATAAGGACTCATCATTTCTTTTTGCTTAAGATTACCTTGATAGCCAAATGTATTGCTAAACGAAATCACCGGACTTCCTGCTTTCCCTCTTTTGGTTTGAATAACAATTACCCCGTTTGATGCACGAGATCCATA
>JBAXPJ010000216.1:0-2092 GCA_037132335.1 Sediminibacterium sp.
ACCGGGATTTGAACCCGGGACCTCAGGGTTATGAAGATTTTTTGAGAAAATGAAAACGTTGATTTGTAATGCGTTTTGTTTTGGAAAAACGGAAAACGACCGATTTTAGTCGATTTGAAGGGGTATTTTCCTCACGCAGCTACATGACCTTAATACTTTTTAATTATTTTTTTGATCTAAAGCGATTTTACTAAGATTGTCATTCAAAATTTCATCAATTTTAAGCACCCCCCTTTTTAATGAAGTCCATTTATTTGAATGAAATTTATCTTTCACATTCAGCTCTTTAAAAACAAGTACGGAATCTTTTCCAGTAAATTTATTACCTATAAACCTAAATGATTCATGTTTGCTTAGTAGATCAAAATTTAAAGCAAGATTATTTGTATTAATAATAGTGTTGTTTTTAAAGAGTAGGTTTTTAAATTGCTTGTCATCTTCGGCACTATTCCATATATAAATAGATGCTTTACCACTCGTTTTCAAACCATCATTAAAACTACTGCAATTAATAATTTTATTGTTATTCCAATTAGAAGCTCCTTCATATTGATAAATACCATACCCTGCACCCTCATTCTCATAAGATTTACAATTTTGGATAATAGCATTGGTAACACCACCATCTAAGTCAAAACCACCGCCATCTATACCTCCATCAGAAGTTTTATTGTGATGTGAAATACTATTTTGTATAACAACACTATCAGATTCATAAGTCCATATACCCACTGGCCCATTACCATTTCTGGGCATGTCCCAGCCATTGTTATAAGCTTCACAATGATCAATAAGTACTTTTGTACATAAGCCTACCAATATCCCATTGCCACTATGATTTGTAAAATTTGTAGGGTCTCCTGGATTATTAAAAGCCTTGGAATTTTTTATGATAATATTTTTTGAAGATTTTTTATCTGTCCCATCAACCATAATACCAGCTGATCCATTATTTTCAGCTATACAATTATTAATATTAATCGAATTTGATGAAAAAACATATAAACCAACTTTCTGAAATCCACGAATTTTAAGTCCATTAATTCTACAATTAAACGAGTTTGTTAATTCAAAGCCATTGGTAATGTTGCCTTGTTTTCTTCCACTTCCAACTAAATTCAAATTTTCAAGTACAAAATTGGAACAATTTTTTAAAATAATTGATTGGTTGTTCTCACCATTAATAGTCGCCGACCCTTTACCATAGCTGGCAATAAAAATTATAGCATTAGTATTTTCTATAAGAAGGGTACCATAAAATACTTCATTAGACTTGAATAGAATACTATCTCCATCTTTTAATTGTAAATTATTTATTTTACTAAATGTCTTAAATGGTGTTATTTTACTACCATTGTTTAAATCTTTACCACTTATTGAAAAGTAATAAGCTCTTGGCTTGCTTTTATTTTTACGCTGAGCATTTAAACAAAAAATTGTCAATAGAAAGAGCAGTGTAAAATTGATTTTAAAAGCCATTGGTTATGATATGTATAATTAGTTACAAATTACAATTTATGAAATAAATTCCTAGAACAACAAAGGACCTACGATTTAACGTAAGTCCTTGATTTTCATGTAGCGAGACCGGGATTTGAACCCGGGACCTCAGGGTTATGAAGATTTTTTGAGAAAATGAATGCGTTGATTTTTAGTTAGTTATGTTTTCACAAAACGGAAAACGACCGAATTCAGTCGAATTCAGGGGGTGTTTTCCTCACGCAGAGGATATTTCAAAAATTATCTAGCTTTTAGCTAATTAGAGACTTAATTGAATAAGTAGTAAATTTGTATCCAATTAGAAATATGAACACGCTATCTGCATACAAAAATGAAATAAATACGCTTTGTGCTAACCACAAGGTAAGGAGCTTGTATGCCTTTGGGTCAGTCCTAACTCCCAATTTTAATACCAATAGCGATATAGACTTAATCGTTGATTTTAAGGAAATAGATGTGAAGGACTATGCAGACAACTACTTTGATTTTAAGTTCTCCTTACAAGATATATTTAACCGTCCTGTAGATTTATTGGAGGAGCAGGCTATCAAGAACCCTTATTTTAAACAAGTGGTCAATCAAACCAAAGAAC
>JBAXPJ010000217.1:0-2081 GCA_037132335.1 Sediminibacterium sp.
CGCTCAGAAACTGAAGGGAGATAAAAAATAAAGATATTCAACCTTTTAATTTCCTGATAGTCACATAGTCAATCATCGGATTATAGTTGCATCTTTCGTCGAAAAGGGGAGCGGTAATCAAAAAGAGGTCATTTCGACCTCTTTTTTGTTTAAAAACCATCATATCTTTCTGTAAAGAGACATTTTTTGTGGTTGCAACTTTTTTATTTCCAACATCACTTTTTTAGCAGAAGTTACAACCCTATATCACAAGGATTAGGATAAATTTGGTCTATCAAATCATATGTAGGTTTTAATGTTGGATTTTGTGGTTCAAGCCCAGTAGAGGTATTTTTTTATTTCATTAAATCTTGTTAAACCTTTTAGAATTTGGAAAGTCTAAGTAGTTTAAAGCATAATTTTGGTAATTAATGAAGTCCAAAATGAAATTAGTTTTTAATCTATTGACAATTTCTATTTTCCTATTTTCTTGTAAAAAAGAAGTAGGTCCGACACTATCTGTTGATAAACCTAGTGAGCAAAAAACAATTAGTATAACTTTTGATGGGGTTGCCAGAAACTTTATTGTATATCTCCCATCAGGGTACAATAACTCCGGGAAAATGCCATTAATATTTGCAATACACGGCGGTAGTGGAACACCCGAGGGAATGATTAACATTGCTAATTTCAAACCAATTGCCGATAGAGACAAAGTGGTTTTGGTTTACCCAGAAGGGATTCAGAAAAATTGGAATGATGGAAGACCTACGGCACCTAATCAATTAGGCATAAATGATGTAGGTTTTTTCAATCAAATGTGTGATTATATGATTAATAATTACTCGGTTGATGGAAAAAAAATTTATGCAACTGGGATTTCCAATGGGGGCTTTATGTCTACTCGGTTAGGCTGTGAGTTAAGTAATCGAATTGCAGCAATTGCGGTAGATGCTGCAACAATGGAATCCACAACCATCGCGCCTAATTGTAATCCCGGCCGACCAGTTCCTGCCTTGTATATTCACGGCACAACTGACCCACTTGTCCCTTTTTTAGGGGGACAAATGACAGCCGGAGGTACTGCAGGCGGAACGATATTATCTCATTTTCAAGTTATAGAAAAATGGGTAGCCTTAAATGGATGTAATTCAACGCCAACAGTAACAGACTTACCAGATATTTCAAACGATGGGACAACGATAAAACAAAGAGTTTATACCGGAGGAACAACTGGAAGCGAAGTGGTCAGTTATGTTATTTTGAATGGTGGACATACTTGGCCACAAGGGTATCAATATTTGAATGAAGCCATTATTGGTAAAACAAGTCAAGATATGAATGCCTGTGAAGTTATTTGGACTTTTTTTAAGAGATTTAGTAGGTAAATTTTATTTTTTCTTTCCTGATTTTGGCAAGTTCAACTAATGAAAACGGCTGCAACATTTCACCTAGTAAGGGAGCAATAATTATAAAAAGGTTATACTTTTATAGTGTAACCTTTTTTATGTTTTATGGATAGGCTAGTTCAATTCCTTAAAAAGTACCGAAATGAAGTTATCGTGGGCGTACTTGTGTTTCTCTTCTTGATTTTCAGGGATGTAATTAAGACCTTCTTTTAAAATTGCAGGAACTTCTACCCTTTAATTTCTGAATAGTAACAAACTCAATCATCGCATTATTGCTGCATCTTTCGTCGAAAAGGGGAGCCAAGTTGGATAAAACATTTGTATTTTCTATCAACACCTCTGTGTCATGAAAACACCCCCTAAAATCGGTCCAAATCGGTTGATTTCCGTTTTGTGAAAACATAACTTACTACAAATCAACGCCTTCATTTTTTCAAAAAATCTTCATAACCCTGAGGTCCCGGGTTCAAATCCCGGTCTCGCTACATGATAATCAAGGACTTACGTTAAATCGTGGGTCCTTTTCTGTTTCTGCGTGAGGTTTGCGTGAGGTTTTGCGTGAGGTTTTTGAAAAAAAGAGACCCCTATTGCTAGAGGTCTCAGTCGTATTTTTTTAACTTAAATTGGACTAGTTATTTTTTTTGAAAGGCGGCTAAACATTCACCAAAAAATCTAAAGTTTTATTTTTTGTTA
>JBAXPJ010000218.1:0-2074 GCA_037132335.1 Sediminibacterium sp.
ACTAATCCTTTGAGTTGCATAATAGTGTGGTTAACTGATTTTTAGTCGGCAAATATAATGGAAAGAGGCCAAAATAAAGGCTAAAAAGCCATTATTTTACAGCACTCAACTTGATATCAAAATAGAGTGGTGCATTCCCTGGAATGGAGCCTGATCCGCTTGAACCATAGCCTAATGAAGAGGGTATTAAAACTTTAATTTCACCTCCAACCCCAATTTTTGGAACTGCAATTTGCCATCCTGGTATCAAATTACTTAAAGGATAAGTGATAGTTCCTGCATCAAATTGGTTACCATTCATTAAGGTTCCTACATAAGTCACTGTAATTGTGTTGTTTACACTTGGATGGGTGCTATTGCCTGGAGTGATTATTTGATATAAAATACCAGTTGGGTCACTGGTATAGGTAATGTTATTTGATTTAGCATAGCTAATCATTTGGTCAGACTCACTAGCAGAAGACTTGCTACATGCAGTAATTGAAAAAATAGCGAAAATGGCCAAAAAAGAGGCAATTATTGCTAAAAATGAGGTGTTTTTGGTGTTTTTTGAGGTAAAATGGGTCATTTTTTATTTTTTATATGCTTTAATTCATTGAATCTTTGTTCGTTCATTTCAGAGGTAAATTGTTGGTAGAGCCATGCAAATCCAAAGGAAAAGACCAAAATTGAAATTACGATCCATATTTCATTACCCCTCATATTGGCAACCATACTAGCCCTTTCATACCAACCTGTTTCAGAAATAACCAGCACTAGCAAACCTACACTTAATCCAAAACTTAAACCTCTTAAAAAAGGTTTGCGTTTATAATGGGGGAGTACTCTTTCTTTTTCCCATTGCTGGTAGAATTTTTCTTCTTCCGGGCTAATCATAGGCAAATTTATGCTTTGATTCTTAAATTAGACATGCATTGCTTACATTTAATTTAGAAAACGAACTTGATTCACAAAAAATATAAACTTGCTTATGAAGTCATTTATTAAAAACTGGGGTATTGCCATTGGGATAGGTATTCTTTGCGTACATTTTCTTGCTCAATTATTAGGAGAGCAGTATAAGATGATGGAAAATATTAGTAAGGCCTTGTTGCTGCCTTCTTTAATGCTTTACTTGTATGTGCAGCCTAACCCATATAATAAGCCAGGAAAAAATTTACTAATGATGGGTTTATTAGGTTCTTTTTTAGGAGATGTGTTTTTAATTTCAAAATCGATGTTTATACCAGGCATGATTGCCTTTATGATGACCCATGTTTTTAATATTTTATTTTTTAGTAAAATATACGGACCATCGCAACCACGCTCTACAAAATTTTATATCTCTACATTTTTATTGGTTAGTTTTTGTTTCTTTATGTATTTCCAATTACAAGGGGGTATGGGTAAATTAATTTATCCCATACTAGTATATATGGTACTTATAAGTACTGCGGCATTAATGGCTATTCATGTTTCCAATAATAAGGCTACTAAAATTATTGCCAATAGTTTTTGGACACCTGGTATGTTATTTTTCTTATCATCAGATACTATTTTAGCTTTTAATAAATTTGATTGGTCTATCCATTCGCCTATACCGCATATTGGTTTAATAATTATGGTTACCTATGGTTTAGCACAGTTTTTCTTAATCAAAGGGTTTCAATTGTATTTTACCACTGCGCCTAAAGAAGCTGCATAAAAATATTTCAGCTTCTTATTTTTAATAGTAATACAATTAGATATAGCATATACTACATAAAAAAACCTCCCCGAAAAATCGAGGAGGTTTTTTTTATTTCTTGATGCGATAAAATCGCTTTCAATATTAGTAACCCATACCACCCATATCAGGCGCATGTCCACCACCTTGTGGCGCTGCAGCTGGAGCTGGTTTGTCTGCAATCACACACTCTGTTGTTAACAACATAGAAGCGATAGATGCTGCATTCTCTAAAGCAACTCTTGTTACTTTAGTAGGATCGATAACACCTGCTTTGAATAAGTTTTCGAAAACTTCTGTTCTTGCATTGAAACCAAAGTCGTCTTTACCTTCTTTGATTCTTTGAACAACAATAGAACCTTCGATACC
>JBAXPJ010000219.1:0-2062 GCA_037132335.1 Sediminibacterium sp.
AATTAGCACTCATTGATTCTGCCGATAATTCATCCGACATGATAATTAAAATATTAGGCTTTTGTTGGGCATGCAATTGCGTATATCCTAGCAATATTAAAATTGACACAATATACTTAATCAGTTTTTGGTGTAGCATGATATTATTTATTTAAGTCTGTTTTATTCAATTGTAAGTTCAATTAATAAAAAATAATCTTTCCCTATTTTAAATCATTTATAATCTATTTGATTTTATTTTTTTAGCTGATTTTTCTACCAACAAATCATTCTTCTGTTTCGCCCCTGGCGTACTTCTTCCATTTGCTTTATATTGCTCTAACAAATTCTTTAAACTATCTACCAATTCTGGCCGCTCCGAAAAATAATTATAGTGTTCTGATATATCATCTTTTAAATTAAACAATTCACCTGAAAAAGAATGGTCTTTATATGCACGTTGGTCTTTAAACCATTGCGGTTCCCCTTTTGGGCCTTTATCGTTTCCACTAGCATTGTCAATGAATACCCAATCACCTTGCCGGATAGCCAAACTTCCTTTGGCGCTATTGTGAACAGTTGCTTCCCGAATAGGTGAAACATATTTTTCACCCAATAACATAGGCAATAAATTATAACTATCTTCTGCAGCATTTTCTGGCAATTTAATTCCAGTCATTGCAGCAACTGTTGCCATAAAGTCTACATGACAAATAATTTCATTACTCGTTATTGATGGTTTTATTTTTCCAGGCCAAGTGGCAATAAAAGGCACTCTGTGACCGCCTTCCCAGGTATCGCGTTTTACACCTCGCAATTCACCCATACTATAATGTTGGTACTTTAGGACTCTATCGTAAGCACCTGGTTTGATTTCTAAAATTTCAGGACCATTATCACTGGTAAAAATAATCAGTGTGTTATTTTCAATACCTGCACGTTTTACGGCCTTCATAACTTCACCCACTGTGAAATCTGTTTGGCAAACAAAATCTCCATAGCGTCCTGCTTTAGATTTTCCAATAAAATCGTCCGTAGGTACAATTGGATTATGCGGAGAGGTAAGAGCTAAATACAAGAAAAAAGGTTGCTTTGTTTTTGATTTTTCCTCAATCCAACTCACAGCATGTGTAGTAAGTTCTGGTAGAATATTTGTGAGATTCCAATTAGGCAACATTGGTCCTGGATGAATAAACTGCGCCAAGGGCCCATCATCTATTACATTTGGCAATCCGATAGTTCGATCATTTTCAATAAAACAATATGGTGGAAAATTTGGCGCATCCATTCCAAAAAAATAATTAAAGCCACGTGAAATTGGACCATCTATAATGGGTAAACTAAAATTCACATTACTTAAACGATTATTGGAACTCTCAGCTACTGACCCATTTTTAGTTGGCCAATTAATACCTAGATGCCATTTACCAATAATACCTGTTGTATATCCATTTTGCTGCAACATAGCACCTACTGTAAGCCGATTAACAGCAATTAGTGGCGCATCCCAGGGCTTTAATACACCTTGTTTCATTGCTCTCCAAGCATACCTACCAGTAAGAATAGCATATCGTGTTGGCGTACATACCGACGATGGGGCATGCGCATCTGTAAATCGCATTCCCTGTTTTGCTAGGCTGTCAATATTGGGCGTAGGAATTTTCGACAATTGATTATAACATGAAACATCGCCATATCCCAAATCATCTGCTAGGATAAAAATAATATTTGGACCAATTGTAGCATGAATATTTGATTTTTTTTGTGTAGACGGATGATTGTTTTGAGCACTTCCCCAAAAAGCACAAAACAGCAAAAAACAAATTGTAAAAAAACAATTGCTATTTTTAAAACTATTCAAAAGTTTTTTCATACAATTTTTATCAAATATTTTTTAATACTGTATTCTAATATGCTTTCATACCAAAATCAACATAATTGACCGGAACCCCATTCTCATTAAATTTAAATTTTATTGAAACCTTATTCTCTCCTACCCTAAGCAGTTTCATTGCTTTTTCTGGAATAAATGCTTCAGATATTTTAACCTCTGCATCTTTCTTTATAAAATTATTTAGTTGCA
>JBAXPJ010000220.1:0-2057 GCA_037132335.1 Sediminibacterium sp.
TGATAGAGAAAAAGAAAATATTTAAGAAAGAAGAGAAGTCGGTATTGGTGAGTGTGATTCAAAAAGATCAAACTGAAGAACAAGTAAATGAATACTTAGATGAATTGGCTTTTTTAGCAGAAACTGCAGGTGCTAAAACCTTAAAATCATTCAAACAAAGATTGCCGCATCCAGATAGTAGAACCTTTGTTGGAAAAGGAAAGCTGGAAGAAATCAAGCAGTATGTGGCACAAAAAGATGTAGACGTAGTCATATTTGATGATGAGTTATCGGGTTCTCAAATTACCAATATTGAAAAAGAAGTTAAGTGCAGAGTCATAGACAGAAGTGATTTAATCTTAGACATATTTGCAGCAAGAGCCAGAACTGCTCAAGCAAAAGTACAAGTAGAATTGGCACAGTATCAATACATATTACCTCGCTTAAAAGGGATGTGGACACACTTGGAAAGACAAGGCGCTGGAATTGGATCTAGAGGTCCGGGGGAAACCGAAATTGAAACCGACCGTCGTATTGTTAAAGACAAAATATCTTTGTTACGAAAAAGATTAATTGAAATTGATAAGCAAGCTTTTACACAACGCAAGGAAAGAGGAGAGTTTATACGTGTAGCATTGGTGGGTTACACCAATGTAGGCAAGAGTACCATCATGAATTTAATTAGCAAGAGTGAAGTGTTTGCAGAGAATAAATTATTTGCCACCTTAGACACCACTACGCGTAAAGTGGTTTTTGAAAACACCCCTTTTTTATTAAGTGATACCGTTGGATTTATTAGAAAGCTACCGCATCATTTAGTGGAAAGTTTTAAAAGCACTTTGGATGAAGTGCGCGAGGCAGATGTATTACTTCATGTAGTGGATGTTTCTCACGCACAGTATGAAGATCAAATTGGCGTGGTGAATAAAACATTACAAGAACTTAAAGCATTTGAAAAACCCATCATTACTATTTTTAATAAAATGGATTTGTATCAAGAAAAATATTTTGATGAGTGGGTAGGGGACGAAGTAAAACAAGATTTATTATTGGAATTGAAAGACAGATGGAATGGCATCACAAACAATCAAGCCGTTTTTATCAGCGCAATAGAAAAACAAAATATCGAGGAACTAAGAACCATCATCTTGCATAAAGTAAGAGACATGTATCAAATAAGATTCCCTTATAAAACGGTTTATTATACTTAGATGAGCACTATGCAATGGAAATTAATTACTGATGCTCCATTATCCTTAGCATGGCCCACCAACAATTTGATGGAGATGGAAGTGGAGGGCAAGCAATTTACCTTGGCTAAATTTCAGGATACTTATTTTGCATTTGCTAGTAAATGCCCACATGCCAGTGGAAGGATGGAACAGGGCTATATTAACCCTTTGGGGCAGGTGGTATGTCCTTTACATAGATATTGTTTTGATATGAAAAATGGCCGAAATACAAGTGGGGAGGGCTATTTTCTAAAAACCTACCCCGTAGAGCTAAAAGAAGAGGGTCTTTTTATTGGTTTTCAGTCATTTTCTTTGTTTTAATGTTTTGTTCTTAACTAAAATTTATTATTTTTGCCACCCTTAAAAGGAACACTCCTCCTTAGCTCAGTTGGTTAGAGCACATCACTGTTAATGATGGGGTCCTCCGTTCAAGTCGGAGAGGGGGAGCACAAAAGAAAAGCCTTGCATTTTGCAGGGCTTTTTTATTGAAACCAAGTCCATATTTGAGGTCGCAATTTGCGACTTCAAGCTGTCGCTAGGACAATAATACCTCAGCTGGGATATTTAATTCTTGATGAAACAACTTTGCTAACTCCAGGGTCAACGGCTTCTTTTTGTTGAGTAAAGAAGAAACATATCCTTTACTACCCATTTTCCCAACAAGGTCCTTATTCTTCAATCCTAACTCATTCATTTTAACTTTAATGGCATCAATAGGATCTGGAAGTGGAATGGGATAGTTGGCATCTTCATATTGTTTAATTAATAGAAGTGCTACTTGTAGCTTTTCACCTTGCGGGGTATTTGATTTAACCTTATGCTCAAACTGAACATCTACCCAATCAA
>JBAXPJ010000221.1:0-2046 GCA_037132335.1 Sediminibacterium sp.
CCACATCCACAAAAAAATAACCACCTGATTTACAAGTGGTTATTTAAGAACGTGGTCCCGCCAAGAATCGAACTTGGATCTAGAGTTTAGGAAACGCCTATTCTTTTGAATACATTAATTAATATTGATAATCAATCAGTTAATTCAAAATATGTGTAGGTAAGTGTGTAGCAGAATGCTGTGTTGCTGCACAGGCTGCTGCACATATAATTCTACTATTAAGATAACTTTATTGTATTTCTAAACTCTAAATTATGAAGATGGGAATTCGGGTATAAAAAACTAACTACCGTAGATTTCTCGGTAGTTCATAAGAAAGATTCTTTATTTAATACGTCCTGGATTTGATCATTGAGATCAGGAATTTTATTAGTAAACACATCCCAAACAATTGAATAGTTTACACCAATATAGTCGTGAATAAGACGATCTCTCATGCCCGCCATATTTTTCCATTGAATAGAACTCCACTTAACTTTAAAGTCAGCAGGTATTTTTTTCGTTGCTTCGCCTATAATTTCTAGGCTCCTAACAACAGCCCGTTTTAAAGTCTCATCATCTAAAAAGTCATCTTTTGATAAGTCTTTATTTACAGAAAGTAGATAGGTACATTCGTCAGCAATATGTTTTAAAAACTCAATTGGCTCCTTAGACATACATGACATCTTTTAAGATTTTAGGACCAATGTATTTGCTCAAACCGTTTTTAGTTACGATTTCAATTTTTTCATTCTTAAAAAGACTTTCGAACATATCATAAACTGCCATGTAATTATCGAAGCTCTCTTTTTCAGGTTCAAAGTCTATAAGTAAATCAATGTCGCTTTTTGCGGATTGTTCGTTACGCAAATAAGAACCAAAAAGCCCAATATTTGACACCCCATATTTTGAAAAATCTGGTTTATGCGCCCTTAAAATAGCTAATATGTTTTCTTTCGTTGTCATTTCAGTAATATCGTCAAAGATAATCTTCTTTTAGTATTTGAAGTATTAACAAGAATTATCAGTTAATGGCCCTAGCCGAGTAAATATTCGGATAACACCATTGAAAGGTTCGGGGATGGGTTTGAGATTGGATAGTTCAACCCTTTCACAAATTGAAATGATAGTTTCACAAAACCAACCACTTTATTAATATAATTAGAGCAACACTTTTGAGACAAAGGGTGTCTTTAAGATAACTAACAAGTCCAATATGAAGAAACTAACTCTGATCATTTCTATTCTTTACTTGGCAATTGGTGTAAATTATGGACAGGCCACAAAACATCAAATAGGATTAAGTATTTCTCTGCCACTAATAAGTTATGGTTCTTACTTTGATTACAGTCTAAGCAACCAACAAACTAGCTTAGGTTTTCTTGGTATTGGAGTTGGTTTAACCTGTGCTAACACAAATTCAAAGAATAAATATTCAATTAATTACGAACTACCTTTCCTACGACTTATTACACCTGGTGATAAAGGGGGAGGTACAATAGTTTCAGTCGGAGTTTTCGAAACATTAATAAGCCACAAAATCTACTCAAATCTTGCAGTCGTTGGAGGTGTTAATTTTGTTAAGTATCACTATTCATCCACAACGGTCTTATATAATGTAAAAGACATAAATGAAACTTATTCCACTATTGGTTTGACAGGAGGTTTGGAATATCGTCCGTCAAAAGTTATTAGTACCACGCTATTATACAGACCAGCCATTTATTCCGAGATAAAAACATTTAGTTCCTTTTTATCTTTATCTGTACATATTAATCTTAGAATGAGTAAAAAATAATTGACCCAAAATACCCCATTCTGCTGCACACCCTGCTACACAAATAACAATCCATAATAATATCACCCACTCCCTTAAATACATAAAACCCTTGACAATCAAGGGTTCTGAGATAAATGTGGCCTTGCCAGTCCTGAGTACGAACTTTTTGATGGAGGATTTGATCGCGATTAAAAATGTCTCCCCATAAATATCTTTAATCCAAAATCAACCGTTTAATTTGGATTAAACGGTTGGTCTTTACAATTGTAAAGTCGTATGAATTTGAT
>JBAXPJ010000222.1:0-2004 GCA_037132335.1 Sediminibacterium sp.
ATTGGACTTTTTACAATCTTTGAAAATATCAAAGGTGGTCAAAAGTTATCATTGATGAAACTTAGTTTTATTTTATTATTAGCATCTACTTCAATTGCTAGTGCATTAGATTTTTCAAATGAAATTGGGTATAATTTAGATTTTTATGGAGCCATTGTAAGAGTCATTACGACTATCTTAATAGTAAACGTATTTCATTTGGTAGCAAATAATAAGTTACCAAAGGCGCTAATTATTATTGAACTTGCCATTTTCATCATTTATATGATTGCTATAGTCGGTGGCTATAGATTTATGGTAGTTCATGATGGACGTTATATGTATGAAAGTACAAGTTTTTCTATGATAAATACAATACTTGTAAATCCATTGTTCATGATTACGATGGCTTACAATTTGTTTAAAGTTGTAAAATCTAGTGATAATAATAATTTATATCAAGTAAAAATTAAAAGGTGGATCATTTTACTTTTTATATTTTTTATGCTGGTTTTTCTTACTGTTGTCTTATCATCGGTTTTGTATATCAAACAAATTATATTCAAGCAATTTGATACTAGATGGCTTTATATACCTTATCGTTTTGTATTAATCCTATTTATTTTCCTTAGGCCAAAATTCATTGACGAAGTGGGGGTTTCTTTCAAAAAATTCTCTCCTATAGTCAAGAAAGGGCAAATTTCAGTTCAAAATTTTGAATTCCTATTTTACATCAATCAATATTTTTTAAAAACTGATGCAAATTTGGAGGATTTTGCTTTAATGCTCAATCATAACAAAGCCGAAGTTTCGGACTTTATTAAAAAGCAAACAGATTATAGTTTTATTGAGCTAATCAACAAAAACAGGATTACCTATTTCAAGGAATTGCTAAAAACAAAGCAACACGAATCTTTTACAATTGAAGCTTTATCGGAAATGTCTGGATTTAATAATCGACAAAGTATGTACAATGCTTTTAATAAATACGAAGGATGTTCGCCATCTGAATATATTAGTAATTTATAAGTGACTGATTAGTAGTGTAAAAATTCATTTTTACAATGTAAAATTGCCTATTTGACAGCTCCAATTTGGAGCTTTTTTATTTTATAAACACCTTACATGAATTGTAGACTTAGCTCTACAGTTTGTAGAAAAATATCTACAATATAAATTTAATTGTTATAACATTTCTATGCTAGATCCTATCCATCAATTCAAAATGTTTTTATCTAAATATGGTTATACTGAATCAGATTTGGATCAATTGGTTAGTATGTGTGAGGTAGTTGAGTTTAAAAAAGGAGATATAGCCATTAAGGCTGGTGTAAAACAGCATCAAATATTTTTTATATGTAAAGGAATTGTCCGAAACTATATATTTACCAATGATGGTCAAGTGAAGACAAATGGATTTAGAATGGAAAATATGACTAGCACTGGCTATTCTAACTATAATTATGCCGAAGATTTGAAAGCAAAGACCTCTGTAGAATGCTTAGAGGACTGTATTATGATCAAAATCCCATTTAATGCAATCCAATATATGGTTCATAATTGTGCCAATAGTGAAAAAGTAGGTAGATTAATAGCTGAACATCATGTTATGGAGCTAGTGGATATTTTAATTGATATGGAAACTAAATCCTTATTAGAGCGTTATTATAATTTAGATAAAAAATTTCCTAATATCTTACAAAGAGTACCTCAACACATCATTGCTTCATTTTTAGGTACCACACCTGTCCATTTGTCTAGAATAAAAAATGCAAAAACAGGCCCGTTAACATTTGTTAATAAATTTGAGTAAATTCTATTTCTTTACATATGTTAACATAGATATTCTTCTACAAGTTTTTCTTTGTGCTTTAAATCATCACAAAGAAATAAAATGCGATCTACTAGATTATTTTCAAATAAGTTTTTATTACTTTTTTCGATTGTAAGTATTGCAGCTAGTTCCTTAACAGCACAAACT
Organism: Sediminibacterium sp.; assembly: GCA_037132335.1. GTDB lineage: Bacteria > Bacteroidota > Bacteroidia > Chitinophagales > Chitinophagaceae > Sediminibacterium. The sequence continues at coordinate 1,961 of JBAXPJ010000222.1, forward strand.
TTAACTAAGAAGCAACAGGATAGCTTGTATTTATTAAATCCAGG
>JBAXPJ010000223.1:0-1996 GCA_037132335.1 Sediminibacterium sp.
ATTTTTAAATATTTTTTTCACCCTTTTTTCAAGCACTTTTGAATCATAAATGGGCAGTAGTTTATAAATAATTTTTGGATCGATGGTATTAATTGTATCAAAATACATATTTCCATTTAAATACAACATGTCTAAAAAGGCCCTTTCTTTTGTTGCAATATTAATGCCATCATCATTTGCAATAATTCCTTTAGTATTTAATAAAATGGCATCCTTAATTTTTCTATAACTAATAAGAGTTTTATCTACTGTTATTGTTCTACTTAAATAACTTAGCGATGTTATTGTACTATCATATTGAAATATAATTCCTTCTTTTTGTAATACATAATCTAAAGAAAGGTAAGATGGCGTATAAATAGTGCAAGCCATTGCTATTGGATTAAATTTTGGCTTTGTATACAATCCTTTTCTTGGGTTTGTTAAATTTCCCTTTTGTATTTGATAATGTATTTTTTTTGTTAACGATATAGCATCCGAGTCCCCAATAATCAAAGCAATATCTGCTAAACCAAAAACAGTTCGGGGGTTTTGATATAGTTTTAATAACCAGTCTGATTTATTTTTTTGTAAACTCATTATACGAATTTTTAGTATGTACAGTTCACAAAGATATAAATAATTGGGTGACTTTTTGCTATTTAACCTATTTTAAAAATTCATTCCCGCAATTATCCCCAACTCAACCCTATCTATTCATAATTCAACTATTTTTACCGCGAACTTACCCCTAAAGTTACCGTTACATGAATAAAAAGCATCTATTGAATAGTAGTTTATCCATATTTAAAAAAGCTTATCTGTGTTTGTTATTAACAAGCGCTTTTTTGTATGGGGCTGCTCAAACAATTCCTATTTCGAGTGTTAGAGTAGAAGAAGCCACTAGAGATTTACAATTACTAGAAAAAATTCCTAGTAATTACTCATTTAATAATCGACCCTTTGTTTGTTCAAAAGCCATTCCGCTCGATTCTATATACAGATGGATAGACAGCGCTTATTTTGACAAAACCCAATTAAATGGCCAACTACTAAATAATAAATGGGCTAGTATTAGAATATTACCTGTTGCGCTATTGCAACAATTTAATTCTAAAACACCTTATGGATATAATAATGGTGGGTTTTTAAAAGCCAGCGGATTTCAGCAACTAACTAGCATGGGTGTTTTTGCACGTTTTGGACCATTACAAATTCAACTACAACCCGAAATAATTTGGTCACAAAACAATGCCTACCCTATTACGCCTCAATTTGGCAGTATTACCACACCTAATAGAAAACAAGTATTGCCTGGTCAATCGAATATTAGTTTAAATGTAAACGCACTTAGTGTGGGTATTGCCAGTGTAAATAAATGGTATGGCCCTGGCATTAATAATTCATTATTAATGAGCAATAATGCCGCTGGATTTTTGCGCGCCTATATTGGAACCAATAGACCGCTTGTTACACCAATTGGTTCATTAGAGTTTACCCTTAGCAGTGGATGGCTAAACGAAGATTCTACCACTGCTTTTGAAAACTATGCAATGCAGCCTACTAGCAAGCTTAACCGCAGTGTGTATTATAATGGTTTGGTTATTTCATTTCAACCCAAATGGTTAAAGGGTTTTCATGCGGGAATGTCTAGGGCTTATGCAGTAACAGATATGAATACTGCGGCTTATGATAAAAGCAGCTTTGTAGACCATTATTTACCGGTATTTTCTGTGATTGAAAAAAAATCAATCCTTGCAAATGAAGACCAAAAAGAAAGAGACCAACAAGTGTCTTTATTTTTAAGATGTGTATTTCCAAAAGATCATTTTGAATGTTACCTAGAATATGGCTGGAACGACCACTCTGTAGACACCCGCGATTTATTTATGGGTCCAGGGCATTCGGCTGCTTACTTGGTAGGATGTAAAAAAATAGTGCCCTTACCTACACAAAAAGCATATTTGAATTTTGAAGTAGAATACATGCGTGGCGAACAATTAGCAGAAAATTTAGT
>JBAXPJ010000224.1:0-1974 GCA_037132335.1 Sediminibacterium sp.
TATCAAATACTTCAATGTTTAGCTTCTGATATCCCTTTACTACAAAATCAAAATTAAGTTGATTGACAAATGGATTAGGTGCTAGTTTAATGTATTCGTCTTTGCTTAAGTTAATAATATCGGTCACCAAGTAATAATAAGCTGCACTTAAAGCACTTGTACAGCCATTGGTGGTTGTTTTTGCAGTGTAAGAACCAGCAGCTGTTGGTTTATACTTTTGGGCGGTATCGGTAATCGCAGAACCATCTTTATACCAAGTGGTACCTGCTGCACCGGATAATAAGAAGTTAGCAGTGTCTCTTGATAAGGTTGGAGCAGATGGGATGCTATATTTTTTAATTTGAACTGTGTCGGATGAAATTACACATCCTGAGCTATCCGTTCTTGTAACAAAAAGCTTAGTACTATCTGTGAATGTTTTATTACTCAAATTAGTTAAATCACTTTTGCTTCCGTAATACCATTTTAAGGTATCACCTTTGTTAATATTTGAAACTGTAAGTTTTAGGGAGTCGCCAGTGCAGAAGGAATATTTAGAAGAACTAAAAGCGGGTTTGATTAAGTTGTTACAGAAGTTAACTGTTATTTCGTATAGTTTTGTTGGATTTATTGCATCAGCACATTCGAACCCAATAAATTTTAATTTTCCGTTGACCATGAAACCCTTTAAAAAATTACTATTCCCTATAAGTTCAATATTACTTGGGTCATAAACATTTAATTGATTAGGTATAATATCAAATACACCACTATTGTTTTTCCAAATTAAATTATTGATTTGAAAATAGTATCCATACTTGCTACTTAGGACAGGTTGCCTATACAAAGGTCCTCCTATTCCGTGCATTACAATATCAAGCCAGCCATCATTATCAACATCTGCAACTTCAAATTCTCTTATATTTAATGAATCATCTGCATTGTTAATAATATATTGATCAGGTATAAATTCGCCCTTCCCATTATTTAACCAAATTTGAATCATAGATGCTCCTTTTGTATTTGAGTTGGGTAAATTTCCCTCAGAACAAATAACTAAGTCTTGGAATCCATTATGATCAAAATCTGCAGATTTGATAGAAGTTGCACCTTGCCCACCATTGACTATGTCGGTAAAAACACCTAATTTTTTTGGCTCATATACTTTTATATACTGATTAGTTTGCTTGTCATAACCCAATATTTCAAAAGCGTATCTTGTTTCTCCATTCGCGCCGGTAAAGCCATAGCTACCTCTGATAATTTCAGGCTTAGAATCGCCTAAAACGTCTGCAACTAAAACGGCACCTGAACTATTTCTATGCGCACCCACATCAGAAGAAATTACATTTCTTCCTTCACTATAAGTGCCATTTTTATTTTGTAAAAAAGGATGCAAATTATCAGACCAATAATTACTTTGCATGTGAAGTCCAACAACATCAGAAAGTCCATCACCATTTAAATCACCTGTTCCCACTGAATGATAAAAAGCTTTAACTGAATCCACTTTGGTCCATTTCAAGGTATCATTTATTGTATTTACAACCACCAGATCACCAAGTGGCCAGGGTCTTGGTACTTCACTGCCCGTATTTGCATAAGCAAAATTTCCTAAGGTATCTATAAATGAATAATTTCTTGCTCCATCCATTTTAAAGTTTGGATAAAACTTTTCAACTTCCCAATTCCCTGTTTTATTAATAAAATGTATAGGCGCATTAGGAACTGAATCAACGGGTATTGTAACAATATGTTCAACACCATTAACTGAATATAAAACAGTTTGAGTAATTGTTTGATGCATTTTTAGAAAGATATTAGGAGCTGCATCTTTATATGAGTTCAAATTATATTTAAAGGTTCTAAGTTTTGTAGTGATTTGTAGTTTTGGATAAGTTGTTATTTTAATAGTATCTGAAGATATTAAACATCCTAGGCTGTCGGTTCTTGTCACAAATAATTTAGTGCTGTCTGTAAATGTTTTACTACTCA
>JBAXPJ010000225.1:0-1960 GCA_037132335.1 Sediminibacterium sp.
TTTGTTCAGGGTCAAAATGATGCTATAATACATTATGATGGATATAAAACAGCAGGAACTGCTGTTTTACTTTCTTCAGCGTACCCTCTTTATGGAATTTTAACAGGAATTGTACCAGCATTATTGACTCTTAATTCAGATCCAAAGGATGAAAATTTGGGATATCCCAACTTGAACTTAATGAAAAATGAAGAATACGCTAAAGGCTATAAACAAAAAGCAAAACAAATTAAAAGGAAAAAAGTAATTACTAATTATGTTTCAGGACTAGCGATTCAGGCTGGTATTTTAGTAACAGCTATAATAGTATTGGTGTCTTCGAAATAATTAAGAACAAAACCTCACGCAAAAACAACAAAGGATCCACGATTTAACGTAAGTCCTTGATTTTCATGTAGCGAGAGCGAGATTTCAGGGGGTATTTTGCTCACGCAGAGGGTAAAATAGATGTTTATGCAACTTTGAGCCGCAAATAAATACTAATCGGCTCAAATTATTCGTATATTTGAGCCGATAAAGTAACTAAATCGGATCATTATGTATAACTGGCAACACAAAAATTGGCCTGAATTTAAATTTGATAGCTCATCAATAGATAATGAATTGATGAAATTCATGTTAAAAGCTGGAGAACTAAAAGGTATCATCTCTGCATTACCAGAATCCATAAGTACTGAAACGATTATACAGATAATGGTATCTGAAGCAATCAAAACATCTGAAATTGAAGGAGAGATAATAAATAGAATAGATGTAATGTCATCTATTAGAAAAAATCTTGGATTACATATCTCACAAGAACCGAAAGATAAAAATGTAATTGGATTAAGTCAATTATTAATTGATGTAAGAAATACTTATAAACAACCACTAACTGAAAACAAGATTCTTCAATGGCACCAACTGCTTATGGGAAATAATAAAAGAATCAATGCAGGACAATGGAGAAAAGGAAATGAGCCTATGCAAGTAATTTCTGGATCTGCGTCTGACCCTAAGGTTCATTATGAAGCTCCCCCTTCTAAAACCTTATCAAAAGAAATGAAGCGGTTTATAGAATGGTATAATAAAAATGAAATTATTTCCCCAATAATTAAAGCATCAGTAGCACATCTTTATTTTGAATCCATTCATCCTTTTGAAGATGGAAACGGAAGAATTGGAAGAGCCATCGCAGAAAAAGCACTTTCACAAGGATTTGATAATCCCATTATGTTTAGTATTTCAAAATCTATTGAGGAAAATAGATCAGCCTATTATAAAAAATTACAGCATGCACAACAAAGATTAGAAATTACAAAGTGGATAGAATGGTTTGCTTCAATTATAATTATTGCACAGGATGATGCTGAAAAAACAATACAGTTTACTATCAAAAAAATGAAATTCTTTGATAAGTATGATAAAAGTTTAAATGAACGTCAAAGAAAGGTCGTTAATAGAATGCTAGAAGAGGGCATTAATGGCTTTAAGGGTGGCATGAATGTAAAAAAATATATAAGTATAACAGATACTTCAAAAGCAACAGCAACAAGAGACTTGCAGGAATTAGCGGAAATGAATGTGTTTGTAATTAAGGGAGTAGGAAGATCTACTAGTTATGAAATAAATATTTAATTTATTTCATAACACACATTTAAATCAGCAATCTCATTACTTTAGTTTTCTCCTGACAACATGCGACTTATCGATTCTTGTAGTTTTTAAATCTACAGTTTGTGAAATTAAAAATGTCACGGCTTCGAGCCTTTTTATCACAGGTTGTGCTAGCCAATAGTTCAAATCATTTACTTTTTCATCTAATGATTTAAGTGGCACTTTATTTAAAACTGGCTCAATGCTCATAATCTGAATTGACTATAAAGTTACTTGAAATAATACGTTTTAGAATGGTGTTTTCATGACACAACAAAGGACCCACGATTTAACGTAAGTCCTTGATTTTCATGTAGCGAGACCG
>JBAXPJ010000226.1:0-1939 GCA_037132335.1 Sediminibacterium sp.
GTAATAAAGTTTTCATCACCCCATACTTCTAGTGTAGTAAGTGTAAGCGAGCCAACACCTAATTTAAAAAAACCACCCCAGAAAGACGTTATCTTATCTTTTCCCAAAATAGAAGGCATATTATTTCCCATAAATTTACCGTCTTTACTGTAAGCATCTGCCATTGCAACAGAATCGCCTTTTGCTATAAAATCAGCGATTTTTTTGTTTGCTGATTCAATTTCTTTTTTTGCGTTTACTAAGTCAAATGCAGGTTTTGTTTCTGATTTACAGGCAAATAGACTTGCGGCAATAATTGTTGATAATAGTAGGTTTTTCATGTTTTTGATTAATTTTTGAATAAACAAGTTAATAACTACTAGGGTTCAAAACGGCAAATTACTTACTGTTATTTGTTCCTAATTAGTATTTTGGAACAAATTGGCAACTTTTTACCTCTAAAATGTTCCCGATTACAAGAACGGAACATATCTAAACTATGTTTAATTAGAAAATTTACTAAAATTGTTGATTTTTGATGAAATTTTTAAAGCTGCAACAGATGAAATTTTTTACCCATTTAGCGTATATACTTCTTTTATCTATTACTACAACTTTTGCTCAAAGTAATAAAGTAGATTTCTCTCAGAAACCTCCAAATATCGATTCTTTATTACCAAAAATTGCTGCAGAAAAAAATGATAGCGCTAGGTATTATTTAGCAATGAGTGCATTAACGATCTCTGAAACGAACCCAGTTGAGGATATGCATAACTCAGAGAGAATTTTATTATATGGTCAAAAAAATAATGATTTAGTATGTCAAGTGTTAGGATATTGTTGCCTTTCTTACGATTATATAGCATTTGGCAACCAAGTTAAAAGTTTAGAATATGGTATTTTGGCCAATCAAGTAGCAGAAAAGTCTAAAAATGAGCGGTTAAAAACATTTGGCAAGGCCATGCTTGCTTTGTCTTATTTAACTATGGGCGATTTTGAAAAAGCCGTATCCTATAATAAAGGTGCAATTGAAGCAGGATCTAAATATGAACCAGATATTATATCTGTATGCGCTATAAATGATATGGGAACTATTTATTTAGCGATGAATAAAGTTGATTCTGCATTAATTTATACCCAAAAGGCATATGAAATGTCTATTAAAACTGGTATTAATTATTGGTTAACTAATACCTATTTACAATTTGGTAGTATTCATGCCGCAATGAAAAATTCAACTTTGGCATTAAGTTACTGGAACCTAGCTTTAAATGAGGCCAATAGAATTAATTCGCCCAAATTTAAAAGCACTGCTTATTCTGCTATTGCAAATTATTTTTACGCAAATAACCAAAAAGATTCTGCAAAACTTTATGCTACCAAAGCAATCTCTAGTGTAAAAAATACCGATTTTTATACTTTAAATGTAGGGCCCGCAAAACTGCTTTTAAATATTTATCACAATTCAAATATTGATAGTGCTTATAAATATTCTGAAATTTATAGATTAGCAAGTGATAGCTTATTTAATATTAAAACATTGCAACAAGCACAGTTAATGAGTGTAGAAGAAGAGGCGCGTCAGCAAGAGCAAAAATTAGAAGAAGATAAATTTGAAGAAGCCCAAAAAGAAAATCTGCAATACACATTTATTGCAGTAGGTATTGTTAGTTTCTTTATTATATTTTTAATTTTCAGCCGCAACTACATCACAAATCCAAAAGCGATAGAATTCTTAAGTGTTATTGCCTTATTGATTGTTTTTGAATTTATAAACTTATTAGTACACCCTATTTTAGAAAAGGCAACGCATCATTCTCCATTTTTAATGTTAGTGGCTTTAGTATCAATAGCGGCACTATTAATCCCTTTTCATCATAAATTAGAACATTGGGCAGTAAATAAATTAATAGAAAAAAATAGAGAGACTAGATTAGAATCTGCTAAGAGAACTGTTGAA
>JBAXPJ010000227.1:0-1913 GCA_037132335.1 Sediminibacterium sp.
GGATTATTATTAGAAATTGTATAGATATAAAATAAACTATAACCATGAACCCTATTAAAATAGCCACCGCTCAATTTGAAAATAAAAGTGGTGACAAAGCCTATAACCTTTCGGTGATAGATGTACTCGCTAGAAAAGCATCCTTAGAAGGCATTGAAGTACTTTCTTTTCATGAATGCTCTATAACTGGTTATACTTTCGCTTCCAAGTTAAATAAAGAAGAGTTTTTAGCAGTAGCAGAATTTATTCCCGATGGACCATCTGTTCAATCTTTAATTAGCATTGCCAAAAAATATAAAATTATTTTACTTGCTGGCTTATTTGAAAAAGATAAAAATGATAATATATACAAAGCCTATGTAAGTGTGGATGAAAATGGGCTTATTGCAAAATATAGAAAATTAAGTCCCTTTATTAATAAATATATAAGTGCGGGAAATGAATATTGCATTTTTGATTTAAAAGGATGGAAATGTAGCATACTTATATGTTATGATAATAATATTTTTGAAAATGTAAGGGCCGTAAAATTATTAGGTGCAGAAATTATATTTATGCCACATGTTACCATGTGCACTCCTTCCACTAGACCAGGTGCTGGGTTTATTGATCCTGCATTATGGCATAATAGACATAATGACCCCATTACCCTTATAAATGAGTTTGATAGTTTAAAAGGTAGGGCCTGGCTAATGAAATGGCTACCTTCAAGGGCTTATGACAATGCGGTATATGTGATATTCTCTAATCCTATAGGTATGGATGACGACCAATTAAAAAATGGCTGTTCCATGATTATTGACCCCTTTGGGGATATAATGGCAGAATGCAGAACATTTGATGACGCCTATGTTTCAGCGGAATTAATTCATGCTAATATAGAAAAAGCAGGAGGCACCAGGTATTTAAATGCAAGAAGACCAGCACTCTATAAAGACATCATTGGTAAAGATCATGACACCGTGCTTAAAGTTGTTTGGATGAATAAATAGTTATTGAAGCAAAAACTCCGAAATCTTACGAAATCGGAGTTTTTATGTGCTTTTTTTTTGGGGGGGGGTAATGTTTAAGAATTAACCCTGCTTAGTATTGAACTTAGCTTTTCCTAATTCAAATATCTTAGCTGTTTTGTTATTAGCTGGATTTAGTAATATTTTTAATAACAATGCCCTGAGCTCCTTATTTTCCTTCACTACAGCAGCATATTTGTTTTTATAATTAGTAATTTTTTGCTTTTCTGTAAGTGGCGTCTTTTTCATTATATGCATGTCTTTGTTTAAAAAAGTCGGAATAAATAGAAAAATGTTTATACAAAATTTTTAGTAATTACTAAATGCATTTGCATTTAAAATTTTAATAAAACAAATCTACAATTATTATAATTCCAGCAAAAGAATACATGTCTATTCAAGAAGATCAATGTATCAAATAATTGATACATTGATCTTGATTCAATTATATATAATAATTAAATTAAATTGATATATTATGAGCTGCAATAAGGTCAGATGGATTGCCTCCATGATACCTTTTAAAAGATTTATAAAAGGAACTTCTGGATGAATAACCAACCTCCTCAGCCAATGCTTCAATTGTTAAATTATTATACTTAGGATCTTTGGCTATTTGAACAAAATACTCAATTCTATTTTTATCTATCAATTCGTCAAAAGATACACCATAAATATTTTTAATATAATTTTTGATGTCGTCAACTTGTACATTTAACATATTAGCAAAATTTTGAATACTTGCTTTATTATTTATAAAATATAAATGAACATAAAAATAATTGGTGAATGCTGCATCATTAACTATTTTTTGTTTAATGTTAAATAAATTGCTTAAAGAAATAGTAGCAAATGCTCTATTTAAAAAAATGGGTCTATAAAGAAGAATTAAAAGAATAAATA
>JBAXPJ010000228.1:0-1901 GCA_037132335.1 Sediminibacterium sp.
TCTTTTGCTAGTGTTTATTGGAAAAAAGCAAACCAAGGTGGCATTACAGATTCTGTTGGTGGATTTAAAATTAAATTTTCTAACTGGCCAAAAGATACTTTAGTAGTAAGTTATGTAGGATACGATAATTTATTACATCCCTATGCAATTATGCATGCCGATTCATCTTTAGTTCTTTACATGAAAGAAGTAAAAATGAATGATGGGATTGTGGTGAAATCGAAATTCAGTAAAGGCTTAAGATGGTGGAAGCAAATTGTAGCAAATAAAAACAACAACAATCCTTATCGATTTAATAATTATAGTTATGAATTGTATAATAAATTAGAATTAGACGTTACCAATATTAGTAAATCAAGTTTTGAAAAAAGGAAAAATTTAAAGCCATTTGATTTTATTTTAAACAATATTGATAGTGCCTCAGATGTGCAGCCATTTTTACCTGTATATGTTACGGAAGCTCTAAGCGATTATTATTTTAGTAAAAATCCCTATAAAATAAGAGAAGAAATTAAAGCGGCACAAACAAGTGGTATAAAGAATGAAACCGTATTGCAGTTTGTGGGAGGCGTGTCTCAAAAAATAAATTGCTATGAAAATTACATGCAACTTTTTGGAAAGGAGTTTATAAGTCCATTGAGTGATTTTGGCGATAAATTTTACAATTACAAAGGAGCAGATACACAAATCATCCACCAACAAAAATATTTTCATTTATTTTTTACACCCAAAAAAGAAGGCACCAATACTTTTACAGGTGATTGTTGGATTCAAAATAATACATGGGCTATTTATAAAATTAATTTAACCGCTTCGGCATCTGCTAATATCAATTTTGTTCATCGATTATCTGTTGTTCAAGAGTTTGCACAAAATGTAGACAGTAGTTGGGTTTTTTCAAAAGACAAATTTGTTGTGGATATATCTCCATTCAATAAAGGGAAATTTAGTTTTATAGGCAGAAAAACAGCTACCTATAAAAATGTTCAAATTGAGCAAGCTGCAACTGAAAACATATTAGCAAAGAATGTTAAAAGAGAAGAAGTAATTGTACTAGATAGCGCAAAAAGTCAAAATCATTTGTACTGGAATGATGTACGACACGAACCATTAAGTGCTAATGAACAAAAGGTTTATCAGATGATTGATACCTTAAAACAGATGCCTGTTTTCAAAAAGTATACCAATAGACTAGCTTTTGTTTTAGATGGACATAAAAAATTTGGAGCTATTGAAATTGGGCCTTGGTATAAATGGATTAGTAGCAACCAACAAGAAGATTTAAGGTTAAGATTTGATTTGGGTACAACTGAAAAATTCAGCAACGTACTCAGGCTTACTGGTTATGCTGCCTATGGTACAGGTGATGGCCGTTGGAAAGGGAAATTCGGATTCAATTATCAATTTAATAAGCGCAAGCACTGGGCAATAGGGGCTAGTTATACCGATGATTTAGATAATGGACGGATTCGATTTTTAGACGATGAAAATATTACGGTAGATAATATGTTCAACCGCATTTTAAGACGCAAAGGGATTGTTCAAAAATTTCTTGGTTTAAAAGAATTCAAAACAACCATATCAAAGAGTTGGGAAAATAATATTTCAGCAGATTTAGTATTTAAAAACACTAATTACGAAACCTTTCATCCATTGCCTAGTAGGGGGACATTTTCTTATAATAACGATCTAATTCTTAATTCGGAATTAGCGTTTAAAATGCGATTTGCTCCTGGTGAGAAACAAATTATTAGTGCTAGAAGAACGATTAAATTAAAAACACAATTACCAGTTATAGAATTTGATTTTGGTATGGGCCTACCTGGGGTATTACATAGTGAATATCAATACCAAAAGATCTCTACAATTCTAACGCATAACTTTAGAATCAATCGTTGGGG
>JBAXPJ010000229.1:0-1887 GCA_037132335.1 Sediminibacterium sp.
ATTCAGCTGGAAAAAATGGTGAAGGTGCAATTATGCCTCAAACATTTATTCAAGCACCAACAACTCCAAAACGTAAAGCTTTTATCGAAGCTTACCTAAAAGAGTTTAAACCTAAAAACGACCGTATAGATTCACCAGTGTCTGCTGCTCAAGGATACGATTCAGTATACTTATTAGCTGCAGCCATCAAACAAGCTAATAGCTTAGAAGGTGATAAAATCAGACTAGCTCTTGAAGATTTAAAAACGCCAGTAGTTGGTGTTGTTAAAACTTACAACAAGCCGTTTACTAAAGATGACCACGATGCGATCACTGATAAAGATCCAGTTATGGGTATCGTTAAAAACGCAAGAGTTGTTGCTGCTAAAGGTCAAAAATAATTAAGTTTTAAAAATAAGTTTTTTATTTTTATTCTTTTAGAAAACGCCACACCTTAAAAGTGTGGCGTTTTTTATTTGAGTTGATTGAAAAGATTATTAGTTTATTTTGTTATTATTGAATTAAAAGTTTTGGGGGTTATATGGATATTTTTGTTCAACTTATTTATAGCGGTATAGCTCTTGGTATGATTTATGCTGTTGTTGCATTTGGCTATCAATTAACTTTCTCAACTTCTGCAACATTAAACTTTGGACAAGGAGAGGCTTTAATGTTGGGGTCCATGGTTGGACTGACTTTATCTAACTTAGGAATAAATTATTGGCTTATTATTCCTTTAGTTTGTGTTTTTGGATTTTTACAAGGAACTGTGGTTGAATATTTAGGAGTTCGTCCCGCAATTAAAATAAAATCTGAGTTTGGTTGGATCATGTCCACTATTGCACTTGGAATTATTTTTAGAAATTTTGCTGAAAATATTTGGGGTAGAAGCACTTTTAGATTTCCCGGTCCTTTTGAAGATGACCCTATAAAACTTTTTGGTGCAAATATTTTACCGATGGAAATTTTAGTAGTTTTAGGTGCCGTATCTATGATGTTGCTTGTTGAGATTTTTAACCGCAAATCAATTTATGGAAAAGCTGTTGTAGCTACTGCAAACGATAGAGACGCGGCGGGTTTAATGGGAATTAATACTGGATTAGTAATTACATTTTCTTATGCACTTTCTTCTTTAACAGCTTCTTTCGCTGGGGTTTTAATTTCTCCTTTAACATTAGCAGGATCAGGTGCTGGAGGCGCTTTAGGATTAAAAGCTTTTGCCGTTGCAATTGTTGGAGGTTTATCAAGCGGTTTAGGAATTGTTGTTGGTGGTATTATTTTAGGAGTTAGCGAAACATTAACAGGTTTTTATGTTTCGACGGGTTATAAAGATGTACCTAGTTTAATTATTTTATTAATAGTTTTATCTTTTAAACCAGCTGGTCTATTCGGAAAAACTACAATTAAAAAAGTTTAAAAAAGATGAGATTTAAATTTTTAGCATTGGCAGCGGGAATAATAATATTGTCTCTTTTCCCAATTTTCCAAACTAACACTTATTATATTCACATGGTTGAAAGAATTTTGATTTATTCAATTCTTTTATTTGGTTTGGATATAGTTGTTGGTTACACCGGACAAGTATCACTGGGACACGCCGGGTTGTTTGGTGTAGGAGCTTATACTGCTGGAATTCTATACTTTAAATTAGGAGTTCCTTTTTTAATTATTCTTCCAATAGCCGTCATTGTCTCTTGTCTTTTTGGAGCATTACTTGCATTACCCGCTCTTAAAGTTGTCGGCCCTTATATTGCCATGGTCACTCTGGCTTTTGGTACAATTATACAAATCCTAATTAATGAAATGACCTTTTTAACCGAAGGGCCTTTAGGAATTATAATAAAGAAACCAATAATTTTTGGTTTTCAAACTAAGGAAATACATTATTACTGGATAGTCTTAGCGATA
>JBAXPJ010000230.1:0-1881 GCA_037132335.1 Sediminibacterium sp.
CCTTTAAATACTCCACTCTATTCTTATTTAAGAGTTCGGCAAAATTCTCTTCAATTTCATCCTTCAGAAAAATAGATAATTCATTTTTAGTGACATTTAGCTTTAAAGCTAAATCATCCATATTGGCATCTGGTAGTAAATAATAATGATTTGAATAAAATATAAATTCAAAATCCTTAAAAGCAATGCCCTTGGTTTTAATAAGTAATTCATTAAAAGACAATGAATACCTATCATCATCTAAAAATTTAGGTCTAAATAAAATAAAGAGTATAAATAAAAATCTTTGAGCAAAGGATGTGATTACTGAATCATCATAAAAAACAAATGTTTTTTTATTTACTGAAAGTAAAAGTAATAAGTTGGCAAAGGCTAAAACCATAAGACATATAATGTAGCTAAGTACCCATCTTTTGATTTTAAATTCATAAATATTAGTATTAAAATTTTTATTTCTAATTAAGTAAAGTCCATTATAAATAAGTGTAGATATGACAAAAAGAGTATAAGTTCCAAAAAAAATAATTTGATAAATGCTTGGTTTATTTTGTAGAATTCCATTTTTTATATTGGGTATTTGAAAGCCATATATAAACTGAATTATAAAATAGAGTGTGAAAAATACTTCTAGCCCTATAACAATTTTTGGTATTTTTTTTCTAACTATTAAAAAAAGCATATTAACGAATAATACGGCAGCTATTAATCTAAATATTTCATGATAATAAGGAATCTCGTAACCATCAAGGGCTAGATAATCAAAAAAGCTTCCTGCCACAATCATTAGCAATCTTGCAAGAATATGATACTTCAATACACTTAGCTTTTGACCGCCTTTGAAAATTTCAAAAATTGAAAATATCCCCAATAGGGTGATAGCAAAATGTAGATTCGAATACATGGGGTGTAATATAGATAAATTTCTACAATTATATCCCTTGTTGAATGAATATGAATGAAATTGACTAAATTTAAAATGTAAAAACAAGTAAATGAAAAAATATATAACCCTCCTTTTACTTTTAAGCTTTATAAATTATATAAATGCTCAAAAAATTACCATTAGCGACAAGACACCCATTAAAGTGCAGGCTATTTCTAATATTAATAGTGCCAATTTACATTTGAAAGATACTTTCACCGTAAGCTTGTTTGAAGATATAATTATAGATAGCAAACTAGTATTAACCAAAGGAAGTAATGTACTTGCCACTATTGATGCCATTGAACCTGCTAAAACCAATGGTAGAGCTGCTAAAATAAATATCTTATATACAATACTTACACCTGATGGCACGAAAATTTATTGCAAAAGTGAAAACAAAGGCCAGGGTACTAATTTTGCAAAAAAATCAGGTAACTTTTTTGCAACCGCTTCTTATACCAGTATTGGAATTGGACTAGCAAGCGGCATTATTAAAGGAAAAGGAGATGGTCTATATATGTTTTTTGCTGGCGCTGTTATAGGCGGTCTTTTTGGTATTGCAGGACTACTCACTACTCCTTTAAGACTTATCAAAGGAGGCGAAGTTAAAATAAATGCTGGTGAAATAATTGAAACCACTGTTGATAGAGATGTTAGCTTTTCACTCCCTGCCCCCACGCATTAAGTATTGTATATTACTAGTTTAATTGCACTATTAATTATTGATTATCAATTTATTACGAAATAATCGCTACTACTAGTTTTTTTAATTAATTTGAGTCAAATTAATACTATGAAAAAATTAATAGCGCTGATGGCCTTTGCCATAAGTTTTGTTTATGCAAACGCCCAAGAGCCAACTAGTTATCAAAAACCTTCTAAAGAAATTGGCGATTTATTATTAGCACCTCCTACGCCTACTATTAGTGTAGATGGAAAAGCGCAATATATGTTAG
>JBAXPJ010000231.1:0-1853 GCA_037132335.1 Sediminibacterium sp.
TTAACTTCATGTGATGAAATTTATGTAATACCTCATGCGGATCCTACTTGGGAAAACTATGGCAATTTATTAGATTGGAATTTAAATTCAAAAGGAAATATTTGGTTGGGGTGCAGTGCTGTTAGTAATTTGGAAGATTTGTTTAATAATAGCGACAAATCAAAACAAACTAATTTTCTAACAGAAAAAACTATAACAGCTTCAGGGGAAGGCCCATTTTATGAAAATGCTTTGAAGTTTTCAAACAATCATGATGCAGGGGTTCCACCCTATACGTATGAGGCTTCTTTACAAAGCGATCCCATCATGCAATTCATGGATGTATTGGATAATGCAGTCACCAATGGATCGGAAACAATTTATATACCATTAGATGCAGGTTGGAGGGCAAGCACTAAAATTGGAGTCTACCAAAGTAATCATTCAAATACTATCGATAATGCAGTCAAACATAGAGCAGCAGTAGTAGCTTGGGGTAATGGATTTGGAGATGCCAATAGAGGAAAAATATTAATTGAAGCATCCCATAAACTTTATACTGGAGATGATACTTACAAAGGGGATGGAGGCGGGGATTTGGTGCCTTATAGAGGAGGAGATGGAGGAGGAGATGTAGGAGGAGATGGAAAAGGAGATGGAAAAGGAGGAATTAAAAATGACAATAGCTTACTAAATTCCCAAATTATAAGTTTTGATTCTAAAGACAATACTAAGGATAAATCAAAAGATTACAAAGTTTCAACAGCTCAAATTGCTGCACAAAGAGTTTTCTTTAATTTTTCATTTACTGCTACTACTGGGACAGATGTAAAGCCAACTATTACAGGTTTATCAAATGACTTACAAGTTTTATATACAGGACAAAGTATTCCTTTGTCGGTTACAGTTCCTTCTGGCTCAGATATCAATACATATTCAGTTAAATGGACTTCAAATAATGGCGGAACTTTTTCATCTCAATCAGCAGCAAGTACCTCATTTACTGCACCTGGTTTAGCAGGCATGACTAAATTAAGTGTATCCATTACAGATAATGGGTGTAAAAAAAATTATTTTGATTCAAAAACTGTAGATGTTCAATGTCAAATGCAAGCGACACCTACGGTAGCAGATGCTTGTAATTCCACGCCTAATGGAGGGGCAATAAATATTAGTGTTACAAATGGTGTTGGCCCCTACGTTTGGAAATATTTAAAATCTGGTGCGACCGATTCTGTTTCAGGGACTGGAACCAATATTACTAGTTTAAGTGCAGGTTCTTATGGAGTTACTGTAACTGGAAGTAGTGGACTAGGGTGTGTCGCAACTTTTACTACATCGCTAAATTTATTAAATGCTTTTTCGGTTGCGAAAAATACAATTACCAATGTGAGTAAAAATGGAGGATCGGATGGAACAGCAACTATTACTGTAACAGGAAGTAATCCAACTTATACTTACAAATGGAGCAATAAAACAACCACACAAAATTTAACAAGCATTGCAGCTGGAAGTTATAGCGTTAGCGTAACTGATAGCAAAGGTTGTATAGCAACCCTTGAGAATCCAATTCTTATAACAGAACCTTTACCCATAACGGTTTCTCCAACAGTAACCAATGTAAATTGTTTTGGAAATGCTACTGGCGCCATTAGTATTGATGTAACAGGAGGGGTGGCTCCTTTTTCTTATTCATGGAAAGATGGTCCAACCACACAAAATAGAACAAGTTTAGTTGCAGGAACCTATTCCTTAACCATCACCGATGCCAATGGGTCAAAAAAATACGTAGGCTATTCAGTCACGCAGCCAGCTGCTACATTAGCATTAACAGAAAACCATACCAATATTCTATGTTCTTATAATGCTTCAGT
>JBAXPJ010000232.1:0-1841 GCA_037132335.1 Sediminibacterium sp.
GTATAAGATACTTATGGGTTGATTCAGTTTAATATTTAAACCATATTGCGTGTGGAAAACACCCCCTCAATTCGGTCAAAATCGGTCGTTTTCCGTTTTGTGAAAACATAACTAATTAAAAATCAACACATTCATTTTCTTGAAAAATCTTCATAACCCTGAGGTCCCGGGTTCAAATCCCGGTCTCGCTACATGAAAATCAAGGACTTACGTTAAATCGTGGGTCCTTTTCTGTTTCTGCGTGTGATATTACTTTTTTAATGAAACTAATAGATTAGCTTACCCTATCATTTAAAATAATAATATGAAACATAGAATATTTAAAAGGTCATTCTTGTTAAATTGTTTTTTGATTCTTACTCTTCTACTTTTTGGAAATACAGCATACACTCAAATAATTTATGGTTCAAATAATGGTAATTATATAACTATTAAAAATGTAAAAATATATTATGAAGAGTATGGCCAAGGGATACCATTGATATTATTACATGGTGGATTTGGATCTATCAGCCATTTTAAAAATATAATCGAGCCATTATCAAAAAAGTATAGAGTAATTGCTATGGATAGCCCTGGACAAGGGAGATCTGAACAAATAGATTCGATGAGCTATCAAATTTATTCCAATTATTATGCAGAATTTATTGATAATTTAAAATTAGATAGTGTTTATGTTTTAGGTTGGAGTGATGGCGGCAATTCTGCATTTATATTGGCTTATGATAGACCTGATAAAGTAAAGAAAGTAATTGTAAGTGGTGCCAATAGTGATACAGACGGATACCAAGATGGTGATTTAGAAATGATGAAAAGTCATTCAGATCCAAAAAACATATCAGATGGGGTAAGAACTAGATGGTTACCTGATTTTTTAACTAAATCACCTAATAAAGATAATTGGGAGAAATCATATAAACAGCTTTATAATATGTGGGTTACTAAAGAAGTTATTAGCGATGCTCATTTAAGTAATATAAAAAGTAAATTTTTAATTGTTTACGGTGATAAAGATGTTACGAAACTTGAGCATGGACTTCATATTTATAAAACAATTAAAGGAAGCGAATTATGTATACTTCCTAATACTACTCATTCTGTATTTAAAGAAAAACCAGATTTAATTACTGGTATTATATTAAACTTTCTAGATAAATAGTATTATTACATTATAAACATGACATGATTTTCAGATTCCTCTGCGTGAGGTTTTTTAAAAAAAGAGACCCCTATTGCTAGAGGTCTCATTCGTATTTCTTCAAACTTAAATTGAACTAGTTATTTTTGAGATGCCGCAAACTCCTCTTTTAATACAGTAGGATCAAAAAAACGACCTCCACTTACAATTTTGTCATCTTTCCAATAGAAATATGCATGAACTGGACCTGTGCTTTTATTTTTTGTAAATTTTCCCGTTCCAGACCACATGCCCCACCACAATGTAGCGGTAAGTCCATCCTTTCTTACAAAAGTTCTCATGTTATCGGTTGTTAAACTTATATCACTAAATAATTGATGAGCATTTCGAGTGTCTTGTACAAATCCTACACGACCACCTGGCTTTACTTTAGTTATACCGTTCTCTTGGTTATTAGCCAATTGATCACTAAATTTTATCGTATCAGCAATTATTTCATAAGCGACGCTAGAGTCATTTTTGCCATAGGATTCAAGTAATTGTCTTACTTTAATTGTTTTTGCATCTAAGGAAGTCCAAGTGCCGGTGTCTTTGTCCTCTTCAGAAGTTTCAGCTTTTTTTGTTTCTTGGTTTGTACAAGCAATTAAGGATGCTGATACAAGAAAACATAATATTAGTTTTTTCATAATATTTTATTTAATTA
>JBAXPJ010000233.1:0-1798 GCA_037132335.1 Sediminibacterium sp.
AAATGTTTTTCGAAATCTATAATGGTTTCGTTTTTCACTTTTATTTTTTCTTTGGCAAGTAGTTCTTGCATCGTAGTAGGGGTTTCAAAATGCCCCTTACCACTTAACATTCCATTTCTATTCACTACTCTATGCGCAGGCACTTTAGGTTTTACCCCATGTGATGCATTCATGGCCCAGCCCACCATACGCGAGCTTCCACCTGTTCCTAAATATTTAGCAATAGCCCCATAGCTAGTTACACGCCCTTTGGGAATAAGACGCACTACATCAAATACATTTTGAAAAAAATCTTTAGTCTTTGGGGTATATTGCATTAGAAATTTTATGGTTGCTCAATTCTTTTATAAGAAGTAACCTAGTTTTAACAGGCTCAGGAACGGCCTCGTATGCATAAGGGCAGTGTCTGCAAGCATTGCCACAGCAATAGCCTCTTTGCTTATGGTATAATTCAGTAAACACATATTTACCATCTACATCAATATAATATTCTACGCCTTCAATCATTTTTTACTTTATCCTTGTTTTAATATTCGTTTTCTTTAATCTTCGTTTACTTTAAGTTTCGTTTATTTAATTTTCATTTACTTTAACGCCTCTTTCTCTTTTTGCATCATGAGTTTCTGTGACTTCAAATTCTGCAATCATTTCTTTGAGGGTTTCATCTTTTGCATTGGGTAATACTTTATCAATTTTAAATTGAATATAGTGAATGCGATTACTACTTGCAATGTTCAATCCTTCATAATATGTTTTAATAGCACACCTTTCGTCCCATTTATCCGATTGCATAAATTGGGTTCCATAAACATCATCGGTAGAAGTAAGTAGCGTAAGCCCATAGAGCTCAATCACTGTTTTGGTAAATAAGTATAAATTAGGGCTATCAGTTTTTAAATGCACTATACCTCCGGGTTTTAGAAATTGCTGATAGAGCCTTAGAAACTGAGGATGCGTTAAACGCTTTTTAGCTTTAGATAATCTTAATTGTGGATCGGGAAAAGTAATCCATATTTCAGCTACTTCCTCTTTGGCAAAATATTGAATGCTCTGTTCAATTTGCGTTCTAACAAATGCAACATTTTTGATTAATTCCTTATTCGCAATACTGGCACCTTTCCAAATTCTATTACCCTTTATATCAAGCCCTAAAAAATTTTGCGTTGGAAATAGTCGTGCCAAACCCACCGCATACTCTCCACGCCCACAAGCCAGTTCTAATATTAGGGGCTTAGTAGGGGTATTGTTTTTCGGACTTGTACTGGTGCTAATTTCAAGTGAATCCAATGAAATGGGGTAGTCGCCCAAGCTTAATTTTTCAAAATAGGCATTCCATTTCCCGGGCATACCCTGTGGGTATTCCAGTACATTCTCGTACTGCTTAATGGCTGCAAATTTGATGAGTTTTTTCTGGCCCATGGGGCAAAGATAAAGCTTAGCCAGTCAATATATTGGGCTTTTTGGGTCTCATCATAAAATCGTATATTAGAGATACGAATTTCCTTGCTTTTAGCTAATTATAAACCACAATTACGACAATGGCATCCTCTAAAAAAAATTACATAAATACTTTGGCCATCATTGCTTCCTTGGGGGGCTTTTTATTTGGCTATGATACCGCCGTAATTTCCGGTACAATCAATTTTGTATCAGCACAATTTCATTTAGATGCCATTAGCACAGGTTGGTATGTAAGCTCTGCTTTGGTGGGTTGTATTAGTGGTGTTGCCATGGCGGGTGTTTTAAGCGATAAATATGGTCGTAAAAAAGTACTTATTTTATCGGCTTTGTTTTTTGG
>JBAXPJ010000234.1:0-1777 GCA_037132335.1 Sediminibacterium sp.
ACTTACGTTAAATCGTGGGTCCTTTTCTGTTTCTGCGTGAGGTTTGCGTGAGGTTCAAAAAAAAGAGACCCCTATTGCTAGAGGTCTCAGTCGTATTTTTCTAAACTTAGATTGAACCAGTTATTTTTTTTGAGATGCCGCAATCTCCTCTTTTAATGTTGTAGGATCAAATATTTTAGTCATAGTTGCAATTTTATCACCATCCCATTTATATACTATATAAACAGGTGCACTAATTTTAGTTTTAGTAATATTACCAATCCCAGTCCAAGTAGTCCAACAAGAAGAATATACACTGCCATTTTTAAATACTACAGTTTTGATATTATCTGTTGTCAATTTAATATTATTAAATAATTTATGGTCCATGCTTAGCCCATTTATCACTGCTTTTAACCCAACAAAATGAGGTTTTATTTCTCCATTTTCAACATAATCTGAAATAGCATCATATAGTTTCACACTATCTGCAAAAGAATATGAATTAGTTGTATCATTATTCATATAAGCTTCAAATCCCTTTCTCAGTGCTATGGATTTAGCATCTAATGAAGTTATTGTACCAGCACCATCATCTATTACATTTGTAGGAGCTGTTTTTGTTTCTTGGTTTGTACAAGCAATTAATGATGCTGATACAAGAAAACATAGTAATATTTTTTTCATATTGTTAATTTTTAGTTTATATATCAATTATTATTTCGAACTCAGGTCTTTCCTATAAAAAAGTAATTCAGACCACACTTCTGAAACACTATTGCCCATAGTTTCAGTAAATCCAATATATGAGAACCTGCCATGGATTTTTTCATATTGATCTTTGACTAAGTTATTGTTAGTAAGTGCCCTATCTTTTAATCCATTTGGATATCTAGTCACTACCGCATATTGTGTAGGTCCTGAAGAACTAGAAGCAAAAACTGCAACAGATTGCCCAAGTGCTTTCCAAACAGGCCTTAAGTTTTCAAGCAAAGTCCACATTTGGTATCCATGTCCTAATTTTGGAAAATAATGCATGATACTGATTTTTTCAGTCCAGTCATTTAATCCAGTGGTGCTAATCGAATCTTGGTAAGTAGAATAACTTTGACCGCCCCTTTCTGTAAGATAGATAGCAACGTTTTTGTTCCAGTCGATGTTGTGTTCGTTACCTAAGTTACCTCTACTATCAATGGCATCCCAGCTGGATGGGCCTTCACTTATTTGATAACCACCAGCATCCGGTCCAGATACAATTTCAGAAATTCTCCAGCTCCATTCACCGGTATGATATTTTTGAGCATGGGCAGAAATTCCCTTTTCAAATTCGAGTACTTTATCCATTTTAGCGAATACCCTTTGAGCATTCATAACATTTTTTTGACTCATTCCAATAAAAGGAATAAGGGTTAATAGCAAAATAATTTTTTTCATACGTAATAGTTTAGAAATAGGATATAGCCTATTTCAATGATTAAATAAGTTGTAAGGAATGATAGTGATTACAAGAATTGTAAATAGAGCTGTTGCGTTAGAATTGCAATAGAGTACGTGATTTACTTTTAAAAGGTAAGTAAAATATTTAATGTATTAAATAAATAACCTCTGCGTGAGGAAAACACCCCCTGAATTCGACTGAAATCGGTTGATTTCGGTTTTGTGAAAATATAACTCACTATAAATCAACGCCTTCATTTTTTCAAAAAATCTTCATAACCCTGAGGTCCCGGGTTCAAATCCCGGTCTCGCTACTGGAAATCAACCACTTACGTTTTTCGTAGGTGGTTTTTTATTTTGT
>JBAXPJ010000235.1:0-1760 GCA_037132335.1 Sediminibacterium sp.
GACTAAAAGCATTAACTATGCTCCGTTCTATGCGCGATACATTTCATCCCAAGGCCTTGGATTGGAATCCGATTGTTTTATATGATTATATGTCTGAGCAGAATGATATTGCTTATAGCCCACTCGCTTTTTGTTATACGAATTATTCAAGGACAGGGTTTAGAAAAAATATTTTAAAATATCATACAGCACCTGAAATAAATAATGCAGTATTAGGTGGTGCAGGTATTGCTATAACTAGTTCATGCAGTAATGTCCAAGAAGCTGCTAATTATGCTGCATGGATATGTAGTGACGATGTACAATCCACTATTTATGTAAATGCTCAAGGGCAACCTGGCAATAAAATGGCCTGGGAAAACAAGCAGGCCAATGCCATTACGAATAATTTTTTTGCAAGCACCATGCCTAGTTTAACCCATGCCTTTGTAAGGCCTAGGTATCAAGGCTGGCATAAGTTTCAGCAGTTTTTGGGAGAAACTATTCATGAATTTTTAGTGAATAACACAGCCCCCGAATTAGTCTTAGAAAAATTACAAGCAGCTTATACGGCTTCTTATATAATAGAGAAAAAATAACATTACCAATAACACTACCACTAATACTACTACTAATACTACATCTACATTGTTAAATCATGAATAGTACTAAACAAATACATATATTATATGTTGGTTCTTATACTGAAATAGTTGCTGGAGATTTTGGCGGCCATGGTAAAGGTATTTCATGCTTCGAATTTGATGCAGTGAAGGGAGAATTGAAATTATTAAATAATCAATTTCAGGTAAACCCAAGTTATTTATCTATTACTAGTATAATGCATAGTAGTAACATTGAACAGGGAACTACATCCTCTAAGTATTTATTTTCAGTTTCAGAAATTCTTGCTTCAAAAAAACCAGTAATACATACTTATATCATTAATGATAATTATTCACTTCGTTTAATAGGTACAAAAACTATTGAAGGCGGCTGCCCTTGCCATATATATTATTTTAAAAACAAAGAAGGCCAAGGCTATACTGCAACTGCTTGTTATGAAACAGGTAATTTGGTTATACATACTATTGACGTTGAAAAAATAGATAATACTATAAATAATATCGAACCAATTAATATATATCATAAAGGAAGTAGCCTGCATCCATCTAGACAAACTCAAGCACATGTGCATTGTGCTTGTTTTGATACGCAGTCCAATAAATTATTAGTCTGTGATTTAGGATTGGATCAAGTTAAAGTATATAGTGTTCAAAAAACTATAGACCATAAGACTAATAGTAAAACTATAAATAATTTTGGATTTGATGTTGTGGAGCAGCAAATTATTTCTTTACCTCCAGGATCTGGGCCTAGGCATATATGTTTTAATGATAACTATTCTTATGGTTTTATTATTAATGAACTTACAGGTTCAGTTACTATTATTAAACATAGTGCTGAAAAAAATGATTATGAGATAAAGGGAACATATGCTGCGAGTGGGCCATTAAGCGAGTCGTTAAAGGAAACAATAAATGAAAGAGAAGGTAAGTCAGTTAATATAGACACTGACTTAGGCGGAGCTGCCATTCGAGTTTCTGCAGACGGAAAATTTATTTATACTTCCATGAGATCAGATAATACTGTTCGTTTATTTGCATTCGACCCCATTGCTGAAAGCCTAGGCTTTATTGCTTCTTACCCAACGCAGGGTAGCACACCTAGGGATTTTACTTTAGATGCCACAGGTAAATGGCTATTAGTAGCTCATCAAG
>JBAXPJ010000236.1:0-1706 GCA_037132335.1 Sediminibacterium sp.
TTGAAATTTTAGATGCTCAAGGAAAATTGGTGAATACTTTTATAGGCGAGTTAGCAAAAGCTAAAAAAGAAAACGGAGAAGCCGATGAAGATGATGAAGACCGCAAGCCAAAACCACCCACTATTAAAACGGGTTTAAATGTTTTTGAATGGGATTTAAAATATCCTTCTGCAAGTTATTTTAAAGGCATGATTTTTTGGAGTGCACCCGTGTATACAGGACCAACGGCTGTGCCAGGTAATTATCAGGTAAGAATTAGTTCAGGAGCACAAGTAACTTCTGAAAATTTTGAAATTAAAATGGACCCAAGGGTAAAGGATGTAACTACTTCCGATATGCAAGAGAAATTTAATTTAGCCATTCAAATTAGAGACCAAGTAACGGTAGCCAATGATGCAGTTATTAAAATAAGAGCTATTAAGGAAAAATTAAATGAAGAAGCAAAGGTCAATAAAAAAGGATTATCAAAAGCCTCAGCATCTTTCATTGCAGCTATTTCACAAATAGAAGAAAATTTATATCAAGTGCGTAATCAAAGCTCACAAGACCCATTAAATTTTCCTATTAAATTAAATAATAAGCTAGCTTCTTTAATGCGTGTAGTAGAGTCGGGTGACTATAAACCTACCGATGGCTCTTATAAAGTATTCGATGAGTTAAAAGCAGAATTAGCCATACAAATGAATCAACTAAACAAGCTATTAACACAAGCTAAAATGTAAATAATAAACCATGATATCTCTTATTATTGATATACAAGTTTGTACCTTTGCAAAAATTGTACAATAGATGCGTAAAAGCTTAATAGTTATTTCTTTTTTAATAGTTTCTATATTCAGCTTTGCGCAGGATACAAGTACCAAAGAATTATATGTTAGTGGTAATATTGGAGTAACTAATAATGGCATATCTATTATTCCTACTTTTTCTTTAAAACAACCTGCCTTTAATCTTAGTTATTCATTGTCAAGAGGAGGAAGGTTTAGTATTGACCCCGACCTTCGTTTAACCTTTGATGGTAGAAAGGGCGGTGGCATTTTATGGTTTCGTTATAAGTTAAAAACAGAAGGGAAGTTTAAAGTAAATGTGGGTATTCACCCTGCCTATAATTTTAGCATACGCACCATCACAGATGAGGGAAAACCTTTTAAAATTACAGAAGCAAAACGTTTTATTGCAACTGAATTTGTGCCTTCATATAAAGTAAACGACCATTTAAATTTTGGTATTTATTATTTAAACGGACACGGATTACAAGATGATGGCCCAAAGAATATTCATTATGTAAACTTTAGCACAGGCATTTCTAAAATACCTTTATTCTCTGGCTATAGTTTTAACTTTTCTCCTCAAGTGTATTACTTAAAATCGGATCAACAAGACGGTTATTATTTTACTTCTAATGTGGTTTTAGCTAAAGCAAAATCGCCTTTTGTAATAATGTCAATGATTAATAAAGAGATTCGTTCCAATGTTGCAGGAAGTGTAAATTTTGATTGGAATGTTTCTGTTTTATATAATTTTAAAAATAAATTTAGAAGTTTTAAATAAAAGTTAATATTAGTATATCAGTAATTATAGCAGAAGCATGAATAAAATAAATAAACTACTTAACAAACTTGAAGATCAAGTAAATCATTACTCTAAATTTAATCAAGCTATTTCTGAAGGGAATGTGGGCTGGCATATTGTACATAGTTGTTTAG
>JBAXPJ010000237.1:0-1681 GCA_037132335.1 Sediminibacterium sp.
ATTTTACCTTCTTTTTCAGCTACTTCCAGCATCTTTAATGCCATACGGTCTTTAATGGAATTACCTGGATTAAAATATTCTACTTTGGCTAAAACCGTTGCAGGAAGGTCTTTGGTAATTTTATTAATGCGAATTAGGGGCGTGTTGCCAATGGTTTCTAATATATTATTCAGCCACATAAACTAACGGTTGTTTGTAGCAAAGGTATTGTTTTGAGATGGCCGAATTGCATTCGCAGCATTAAATTTATTAATACGGGTATTTAACTACAAAAAAATAAAGGAAGATTTTTAAGACGCTTTAAAGCTTTCCGCCATCTTAGCACAAACATCAGTTTCTACCATTTGCGTAGCTAACTGAATCATATTTGTAAATGCTTTGGCACTACTAATGCCGTGTCCAAGAATTACTGGTTTTGCTACACCTAGAACAGGAGAGCCGCCATAGTTTTCGTAATGAAACCGGTTAAAGTATTCGTCGTTGTGGAAGTTACGGGTTTCGGCTAAGTCATATACTGTTTCAGCCATTTTCAAAACAATATTGCCTGTGAATCCATCACAAACAATTACATCGGCTTTGGTGCCAAAAAGGTCACGGCCTTCAATATTGCCAATAAAATTAATACTAGGATTTTCTTTTAAGATAGGGAAGGTGGCTTGTGCCAATAGGTTTCCTTTGCCCTCTTCTTCGCCAACATTCAATAAACCAATTTTAGGATTGGGAATATTTAAAATATATTGGGCGTATAAACTACCTAGAATAGCAAACTGATTTAATTGTTCTGGTTTACAATCGGCGTTTAAACCAACGTCTAAAATCATTCCAGTTTCACCATTGGTTTTTGGGACAATACCTGAAACACATGGTCTGATAAGCCCCTCAATTGCTTTAATGGTAAACATAGCCCCCACTAGCATTGCGCCAGTATTTCCAGCACTAATGAATGCATCAATTTTGCCAGTAGCCAATAGTTGAAAACCAATAGCAATGGACGATTGTGTTTTTTCTTTAAGTGCTTTTGTAGGATGTTCGTTGTAGCCAATAACTTCTGGGGCATGTACCAAATGTATATTAGGTGATAGAACCTCATACTCCGCCAATAAGGGTTGTACTAAAGTTTCATCACCTATACAAAATATGGTAACAGCATGGGAATTAACAGATAGGAACTTTTTCAAGCCTTTCACTGCTTCAAGCGGTGCAAAATCTCCACCCATCATGTCTAGTCCAATATTCATGCGCGGCTAAGTAAGGTAAAAGTTTAACTAAAAAGGTTACGCTTTTAAAGGAGCTTTTTCAGCTACTAGTTTTCCTTTATAGAACAATTTTCCTTCGCTTACGTGCGCACGATGGCGTACATGGGTTTCGCCAGTTGTTGCATCCTTGGTTAGGGTAACTTCCTGAGCTTTGTAATGTGTTCTTCTCTTTGCGCTACGTTGCTGAGAATGTCTGCGTTTAGGATTCGGCATAATTCGAAATTTATAATATCAAAAAAATTAATCTAAGTGTTTAAATTGGTCTAACCCTTTCCAAACTGTATTCGACTCTGTTAGTGCTTGCTCTGCCATCTTTTTCAACTGCGCTAGCACTTCTACATTGCATTTTGGTCCACCCATTTCTGATTCAGCACACATTTTTTGTAAAGGAAAACTCAAGTTAACAAACTCAAATATCCAGTCTG
>JBAXPJ010000238.1:0-1672 GCA_037132335.1 Sediminibacterium sp.
AATTCTTCTTTTAAAAAATGTTTGGTAGGCACATCGTCAATATCGGTTACCCCATCTTTTATAAATCGTATTTGACTAATGGCTCTTTTACCTGTAGGCGCTTTATCTTTTTTAGCATCGTCTACATTGTATTTGTTGGCAATGATATGGCTGAATAATTTTGATTCTAAGGAAGGCACTACTAGCACTAAGTCTCCGCCCTTTTTAATAAAGGAAGCCATATGTTTAAAAAATAAGTTTCTCTTTTTTAATGAAGAAGTAAGAATGGCGTTAATACAAATTGCCGAGTCGTATTTTTTTACTTTTAAACCAGTAGCAGATTGTAAAGTAGTGGCAGACATATCTACTCTCTCATAACTTATGTTGGTATACTGCGGATATTTTTTAGCGGCAATTTTTAAATTATTGTTAGATATATCAATGGCTTGTACTTTTTCAAATACGGGCGCCAGTACTGGCATCCACTTGCCTACGGCGCATCCTATATCTATTACCGATTTTTTAGGCCCAGCAAAACTTAATATAGCTTTTACTATTTTACCCGACTTATCGTTTTTTAAAACGTCAAAAATTTCTGTTTCGTAAGAAGGTGCAATTTTTTCCCAGTATCCTTTTTCCATAATTTTTAAGTGTAGATGTAGAAATGTAAATAGGTAAGTATAATTCTTATAAGTACAGTTCTTTCAAATGTTTATTAGTATAAAAAATCGTTTTAATATTATTAAGCCACTTCTGCTCCAGTAGAAGCACACCATAGTTTATAAAAATCTTCCCTCGCTAAATTAATTTGCATAGCGGCCTTTGCTTTTTTAATTCTTTCAAATTGTGTGGTGCCTATTACTGGAACAATATTTGCCGGATGCGCATACAAGAAAGCTAATAAAATTTCATTCACGCCAGTTTCATATTGTGCAGCTAACTCCTCTGCTATGGAAAGTATGCGAATATTCTTTTCTGTTTTATCTGTGAATAGTCCGTTACCCCATGGTGACCATGCTTGCGCTGAAATATTTTTCAATTGACATTGATCTAATGTGCCATCATTAAAGGCGCTTAAATTTGTTACTGAAATTTCAACTTGATGATGTTCAATACTAGTATGTTTAGCAAGAAGTTCCACCTGGCTAGTAGTAAAATTTGATACCCCAAAGCTTTTAATCTTTCCTTCTTTTTTTAATTGGGCAATACATTCAGCTACTTCAACTGGGTTAAGTAGAATATCGGGTCTGTGTATTAAAAGGGTGTCTATATAATCGGTATGTAAATTTTTCAAAGAGGTTTCCACCGACTCCTTTATATGTTTGGCACTTGTATTATAGGATTTAATGGCATGCTGCGGCCTGTTGGGTGTAAGCATTTGAATGCCCGTTTTAGTAATTAGCTGCATCTTGCCCCTCAGGCTTGGGTTGTTTTTCAAGGCATTTCCAAAATCGGCCTCTGTGGTATAGTGTCCGTATATATCGGCGTGGTCAAACTCGGTCAAACCTATTTCCAAACATTGATTAATAATGGTGTCGTACTGTGCGGTAGAAAAGTTTTCACCCCAAACACCCCATCTCATGCAACCAATAATTGGGTTTTGCTTCATAACGAATTTGTTTTTAGATTAAGATGCACTGAAGTTAAAAAATAAAGGGCAAAAAAAATCCCTTCCGAATAAACGGAAAGGATT
>JBAXPJ010000239.1:0-1665 GCA_037132335.1 Sediminibacterium sp.
AAATGGCTGATTGGTCATTGGAATCACGCCTATTTCTTCGTGTGTAATGGTATAACTGCTAATCTGTAGTTGTTGCCCTATATACGCTTTCAATTCGTTTTCGTAGGCTTCTTTGGGCAGTAGCGTTGGGGTAAAAAGCGTGTATTCTATCAAGGCTTTTTTTTCAGAAACTGGCAAAACGTACATAAAGCTTGTACCATTTTTTTGGCTAATTCTAAAATCCATAAAAATGGCTTCTGATGGATTAAAACAAGCGGTATCTGTTTCAATTACCCAACCCGTAAAATGTTGTAAAAATTGATACTTCTTTAAATTGATTGGCTGAAACGAAATACTATTAAAAACAAAATCGGCACTAACCACATTTTTTTCTAAATGAACAAATGCTTGGTTATTTTCTGAGTGTATAGAAGCGACTCTTTCATAACAGAATTCAATATTTGAAAACTGCGCTGCTTTATTTAAAACGTATTTATAAAAATCTAAACCCTGAATCATTTTATATTGGTAATGACCTAAGTTTAAATTACTCGAAAAATCGGTTGAATGGAACTGCATAGTATTCCACCGATGATGCACGATGGGCTCGAACAAGCCTGGCCTTTGTTCCCAAAAACACCAGGTTCTGTCATTGGTTTGTTTAGCTGATTGGTCTATTACTAAAATGCTTTTATTGAAGAAGAAGGGATCTTCCATCATGCGCATTAGCAAACTCAATCCTGCACATCCTGCACCTGTTATAATATAATGATAGTGTTTGGATGACATGTATTGGTAAGTTCTTACAATTTATGAATGAGAAGATTTTTGTAGCAAATCGTCGCGCCTTACTTTGTCCCAATATTTTTTTGCAACCACTAACATGCCAAAGCTTTCTCCTTCTTCTTTGTGTAAATGTTTGTGGTGCATTTTATGCGCCCAACGTATTGCTTTAATATATCGATTATTGCTCCTTGAAAATAATTTGAATCGTTGGTGGATAATAATTTCATGCACCAAAAAATAAGCAAACCCATACATAGCAATGCCTGCACCAATGGCAACAGACCAATAGTTTTGAGCCATGCTTCCTAGCATAATACAAAGCCAACTTGGTATAGCAAATATGATAAAGAACGCATCATTTTTTTCAAAAAAACCTGTTCCTTTTTGGTGATGGTCTTCATGCAAAAACCACAAAAAACCATGCATCACGTACCTATGTGTGAGCCAAGTAATTCCTTCCATGATGCAGAAAGTAATTAGTGTTGTAAAAATATATTGCATTTTATAAAAAATTTCGAAGGGTTAAAAAGAATAAGGCCTGTATGATTAACAAATCTATGGCAAAATGGTTTCGCTTATTAAATTGGAGTTTAGTAAAAACAAACAATAGTACTAGGCTTACCACAAACCAAGTAAAATAGTTAAAGTCTGGAATCTCATCTGTTTTCCAATTCCAGTACTTTAGTTTTATGGCCACTGGCTCCATGATCCAATCAAAAAAGCTAGCTAGCAATGCCCCATCTATTAATAATGAAAACTTTTCTATTAACGGCGACATTGTAAGATCCATTGAATTTGATTTTTCTTTTATCCAATCATGTAAACGCGTCATTACAATTCCACTAGCAAAAATCAATACAAACCAATTCAACCCTATTAACCAAGGAACCCCATTTATTT
>JBAXPJ010000240.1:0-1655 GCA_037132335.1 Sediminibacterium sp.
TTTCCCAAGTAGGATCCGCATGAGGTATTACATAAATTTCATCACATGAAGTTAAATCTGATGCTTTCTTCCAATGTTCTGAATCGCTTCCTCCATAAGCTGAACTTGGTATACCTGCATTGGTAAAAAAAATCATCGCATAATTACCATATTTTTTATCTAATGTCCAAGTAGGCGCTTTAATTAAGGTAGTCCCCACGGGCACTGTTAAAGGAGAAGTTGTGGTTACACCCACTACACCCAAATTTTGCCAATAGACAATATCAGCATTTACCGCATTTGATCTGTATTCGGCTTCAATAATAAATGGCCCCCCTTTATAATCAGTTGCTCCAATAGTAAAATCTGCCGCATCCTTAAGTTTGTCATTTTTAATTGACCACAAAATGGGCACATGATAATTTATAATTAAATCGTAGATTAAACCATAAGGCTTCAAACCATTGCCCACTGTTTGAGGAAGTACCCCCATGTCAATAATAAAAGAACCAGCTTTAATTGTCTTCGAAGTTTGTGCTTTTAACGGAATAGTTACCAATAGAAGACAGCCCAAAAATGTCAATAGATTTAGCAAAAAAATAAACCTTTTTTTAAACAAAAAAACCATGGACAATAAAAATTTAATTATATATAAATTTAGCTCTATGATTGATACTATTTCGAAGAATTTATTCTTCGATTTTCTTCTATAAAAATATTAGATATATGTAGTTAAAAGTGTAATGAAATGAGATTAATTCCAATCTGTTACATATATTATATATTTATATTTATAATATATTACTAATGAGCACTCTACCAAAATGTGACTATTTTTTAAATAGACCAGAATACCCCCTTTATGAGAATTATCATAGGTTTTGAAGAATGATAAGGCCTTTTTTAAGTAAATTCAATCACTATTTAACGATTCAATTAAAGAAAATTAATATGCCATCATCAAATCATTTTGACGCCATTGTGGTAGGTTCTGGAATTTCAGGAGGTTGGGCCGCGAAAGAACTATGTGAAAAAGGTTTAAAAACTTTAGTGCTTGAAAGAGGACGCAATGTTGAACATATCAAAGATTATCAAGGCACTGAAAAAGAACCTTGGGAATTAGAACATCGTAATGCCATTACGCAAGAAGATAAAAAAAATTCTCCCATACAAAGTAAATGCTACGCTTATGATGAAGTATCCAAAAAGTTCTTCGTAAACGATGTAGAAAACCCTTATGTCGCTACTAAACCATTTGATTGGATTAGAGGTAATCATGTAGGAGGCCGTTCTTTAATGTGGGGCAGACAATCTTACCGCTTAAGTGATTTAGATTTTGAAGCCAATGCAAAAGATGGATATGGAACCGATTGGCCAATTAGATACAATGACCTTGCTCCATGGTATAGTTATGTTGAAAAATTTGCAGGCATTAGTGGTAATAGAGATGGTGTATTTAATTTACCCGACGGTGAATTTCAACCGCCGATGGAAATGAATGTGGTAGAGAAAATGGTAGCACAAAACCTAAAAACAAAAATGGGTAGGCCCATGATTATTGGAAGGTCGGCCAACCACACTGCAAAAATTGGAACCAGAGGCCCTTGTCAATTTAGAAATAAATGTCATCAAGGTTGTCCCTTTGGTGGATACTTTAGTTCCAACGCTGCTACCCT
>JBAXPJ010000241.1:0-1635 GCA_037132335.1 Sediminibacterium sp.
ATAGAGTATACACCAAACAAATTTTAGACACACTAGCTTTCTACCATGTGCCTGCAAACTTTTTTGTAGTAGGTATAGAAGCAGAAAATAATATCCCTTTAGTTAAAAGAATTTATAGAGAAGGGCACGAGTTAAGCAACCATACTTTTTTTCATCCTAATATGGCCAAGGTAAGTACACAGCGCGCCAATTTAGAAATGGACTTAACCAGGTTATTAATAGAATGCATTACAGGGCACAGTACCATTATGTTTCGTGCACCTTTTAATGCAGATAGCGAGCCCGATAAAAGCGAGGAATTAATTCCTGTAGCATTGAGTAGAAAAAAAAATTACCTAACTGTTGGCGAAAGTATTGACCCCGAAGACTGGCAAAAAGAGGAAGTGCCAAACTTTAATGCAGATACAATTTTTAATCGGGTAGTTGCTGTTTACAATAAGCGCATTAACAACCCCGATAAAACCGATACTAGTGGTGTAAATGGCAATATTATTTTATTACACGATGCCGGCGGAGACAGATCTGCAACAGTAGAAGCCACCGGAAAAATCATACGTTTTTTCCAAAGCAAGGGATACAGTTTTACCACAGTAGCAGATTTATTAGGAAAAAAACCAGATGACGTAATGCCTGAAGTGCCCAAAGGCAGCGGTTATTATGCACTTCAAGCCAATTATATTTTTGCCGAAATAGGCTATTTGAGTGGTGCCTTTATGTATGCCCTATTCTTGTTGTTTCTTTTATTGAGCGCCATAAGACTTATTGTAATTTTTATACTAGCAGCGTTAGAAAGAAAAACCGAGAAACGTAAAAATAATAGTGCAATTATTACTAACCAATATCCATTGGTTTCTATTATTGTACCTGCATACAACGAAGAAGTAAATGCGGTGAACTCTATTGAAAATTTATTGAAATGTAATTACCCTGTATTTGAAATAATATTTATTGATGATGGCAGTACCGATGCTACTTATAAAAAAGTGACTGATGCATTTGAATCTAATTCATTGGTTAAAATATTAACCAAAGAAAATGGTGGTAAAGCATCTGCATTAAATCATGGAATTGAGCAATCTAATGCGCAATATGTAGTATGTATTGATGCAGATACCCAATTGGCAACAGATGCCGTAAGTAAAATGATGCAACACTTTTTAAACCCTATCGGAGGTCAAAAAATTGGGGCAGTTGCAGGCACTGTAAAAGTGGGGAATGAAGTAAATGTTTTAACCAAATGGCAGAGTATTGAATATACAGTAGGACAAAATTTAGACCGAAAAGCTTTTGCGCAAGTAAACGCTATTACGGTGGTTCCTGGAGCAATTGGCGCATTCAATAAAAAAATCTTAATAGAAGCTGGCGGATTTACAACAGACACACTTGCAGAAGACTGCGACCTAACTATTCGTATTTTAAAATTAGGCTACCAAATAACCAATGAACAAAATGCCGTTGCATTTACAGAAGCCCCAGAAACAGTTAAGCAGTTTTTGAAGCAACGATTCCGTTGGAGCTTTGGGGTGATGCAAACATTCTGGAAACACAAAGAGCTATTGTTTAATACCAAGTACAAAGCATTAGGTTTTATTGCTTTTCCAGATATGCTTTTGTTTAAATACATCATTCCATTAT
>JBAXPJ010000242.1:0-1614 GCA_037132335.1 Sediminibacterium sp.
GCGTATTGCCAACTTAAGCGCCGAAGAAATGACTGGTCAAGTTTCTTTAGAATTAATTGACGCTACTAGCAATACTTCTATTGATGGTTGGTTTCAAAATATTTTTCCGTCTCAATACTTTACAATTAGCGCAAAACAAAACGCCGTTGTAAAATTTCCAATACAAATTCCATTTGGTTTTAACAGACCACTTATTTGGCGTGTAACAGCAAAAGCAGGCAATTATACTGATGCAGAAGAAAACACTTTACCTGTATTACCAAACAGACAATTGGTTACAGAAAGTATGCCTATGATATTATTGGCAGATACCACTCAGTTGTTTACTTTTAAAAAATTACTAGAACAAAATAGCAATAGTGCCTCTAACGAATCACTAACAGTTGAATATACCTCAAACCCAATATGGCATGCTATTACAGCACTTCCCTATTTACTTCAAAAAACAAATGAATCTGTTGAACAAACATTCAATCGATTTTATGCAAATAGTTTAGCCGTTTATTTAGTAAAGAAATATCCTATTATAAAAAACTATTACACACAATGGAAAACAGACAGTGTTTCATTGCTTGCTAATTTAAATAAGAATCAGGGATTAAAACAAATTTTACTCCAAGAAACACCTTGGGTATTTGAAGCAAAAAACGAAACAGCACAACGCAGTAGTTTGAGTCAATTATTTAATCTAGTGCAAGTTTCTGAACAAGCGAGTACTGATTTAAATCAGTTAAGAGATGCACAGTTAAGTAATGGATCTTTCAGTTGGTTTAAAGGCGGTAGAGAAGACCTATATATGACCAATACAATATTAACTGGCATTGGAAAGTTGTTGAATATGGGTGCTATTTCTGCAGAAAATACGAGTCGCTTGAATGCAATTGTAATAAAAGCAATTGAATATTTAGACGCGCAAACACAGCAAGATTATACAAACTTAATTGCCTCAAAACAAAATACAAGTGTTCAACAATTAACGCGCAAACAAATTGAATATTTGTATATGCGTAGTTTTTATTTGAACATTCCAAATAAAGCATCTGCCGCTACAGATTATTATTACAAGCAAGCAAAACTATTCTGGAAAAATCAGCCTATTCAACTACAAGCCATGCTAGGATTGGCTTTCTACAGACACAAAGAATGGAAACTAGTTAGAACAACCCTATTTCCAGCCATACTAGAAAATGCAGTTAAAACAAGCAGCATGGGAACTTATTGGAAAGAACCAAATGGTGCGACTGCACAAATAAGTACCCAATCATTGGTTATTGAATTAGCAGAAACCATATTGTATCAAACAGAAAATGAGGGGCTTGAAAATTCGATTGCTAAAATGAAAACTTGGCTATTATTAAACAAGCAAACCATGCACTGGAAAACAACCATTGCCACTGCCAATGCCTGCTATGCACTTTTATTAAATACAAATGATTTAACAAACAATAAGAACTCTGTTGAGCTTGCTTTAGGAAAAACCATTATAAAATCTAGTGATCAAAAAACCACAGCAGGATTTGGCTATTGGCAAAAAAGAATTGACGGAAATATAGTAGAACCATCAATGGGAAATATTAAAGTTACTACTACCACTAATCAACCAAAAAAGTTTTC
>JBAXPJ010000243.1:0-1597 GCA_037132335.1 Sediminibacterium sp.
ATGAATATCCATTTACGGCAAGGTAGTTCTCATCTCCACCCATTAAAGAAATTTGCGGATTGGTTTTTCTATTCTTATAATGTAGTTCATTGTTGCCACCCATTCTTCTAGATATACTAACAGCCGCTCTATTAAATCCAAAATGTTCTTTGAAATAAATAGCTTCCTCAATTTTAATAGGCTTATCTAAATTTGATTTTTTTTCTTTTAAGCTTTTTTTTGTTTTAGAAAACTCATCACTGCGATCATTGGGTCCGCCCATTCTTGCATTCATTTCTTTATATCTAACCACAAAGGCATTGGCCCCCATAAAAGAAAAGTTCTCTTTTAAACTTTGATTCATGGCAGAAATAGCAGTGATAATACCAATAAGTGCCATAATACCAAAGGCAATAATGGCCACGGTAATACCGGTTCTTAGCTTATTACTTTTTACAGTACGCCAAGCGAGCACAAAAGAATCCTGAATAGTCATTCTACTATATTTATGAAGCTTAAAGGTAGCACAGATTCCACAATATGGCCTTATTAGGCCTTATAAAATGAGGAACGGCTAAAAGTATAGATAATTGAATACTAATGAAGGGAATACACCTAGGATGAGCAGCAGAATGGCTATTACTAATAGCGCATAAGTATATTTCTTAGGAACTTCATTGATAGCTGGCTCCCCCGCTACAAAATACATGGCTTGCACTAATTTGAAATAATAATAAACACTTACGGCTGCAAATAAAATGGCTATAATAATTAACCATAATCCAGACCCTGCTGCGTAAAGCGCATTTAGCATATAATATTTAGCAAAGAAACCTCCTGTAAGTGGAATACCTGCAAGTGAGAATAAAAATATAGTGGTTACAAAGGCAAGAAGTGGATTGGACTTGGCTAAACCATGAAAGGCTTCAAAACTATTTTCTTTCATTTTAATTAAGACCCCAAACACACCCATCGTAGCTAATGAATAAACGACGGCATATAAAATAATGCCCTCATTGGCAAAACTTGATTTACCATACAAAGCAAATAACATAAATCCTGCCTGTGCGATACTTGAATAAGCCAACATTCTTTTGACACTTCTTTGAAAAACAGCCACAATATTGCCTACTAATAAAGTAGCAATAATGACAAAGCTTATAATAAGTTCCCAAGAATGTCCTAATGCTTTTGCTTGGCTATTAAATAAAGTAATGAACGCAATAAACCCAGCCGCTTTTACAATGGTAGCCATGAAAGAAGTGAATACTGTAGGTGCCCCATCATATACATCGGGTGTCCAAAAATGAAATGGTGCCGCAGACACTTTAAAGTTCATAGCTGCAAACACAAGTAGTAAACCCGCCGACAATATCATTTGCTCTTGAGGCAGGCCAGTAGAGGGTTTAAGCACGGGTTCTACTAAATGAAAAGAACCTGTTGCGCCATATATAAAGGTAATGCCTAATAATAAAATGCCTGTTGAAAAAGAACCCATTAAAAAATATTTCAAAGCCGCTTCGTTGCTAAATAAGTTTTTCTTATCGGCGCCCGTTAAAATATATAATGGAATAGATAAAATTTCAATGCCAATAAATAACATTAATAAATTATCAAA
>JBAXPJ010000244.1:0-1587 GCA_037132335.1 Sediminibacterium sp.
AAAAATATATATAATTAAGTATTAATTAATCAGGTTCCACCCATTCACCTACATTCACCCCTGTTTTCCCTCTAAAAACACAAAACCTGGCCCAAACTTGGCCAGGACTTACACCAAACAAAAAGGGTCTATGCTTTTGACAGCATAAACCCTTGATAATGTTGCCTTTCGGCTGTGGGCCCACCTGGGCATGATCCAGGGACCCCCTGATTATGAGTCAGGTGCTCTAACCAACTGAGCTATAGGCCCTAAACCTTTCGGCTTATAAGTCGGCAAAAATAGTTATTTCAGCCGTTTTTCCAAGTACTGATTTGAAATGTTTTAGAACTTACTAATATTAGCGCCTATTTTGGCTACCATAACGCCTATTTCCGCTAGGTCTACCTTTTCTAGGATTGTATGCTGGAGTTTCACCAAACTGTTCTGGCACAAGGGCTTTAGGCACTGGCTTACCCAATAACTCTTCAATTTGAGCGAATTTTTGCTGCTCTTTTTCGCTAACAAAAGTATAGGCTGTTCCTTCGTTGGCTGCGCGAGCTGTACGGCCAATTCGGTGTATGTAATCTTCGCCATCGTTTGGAACATCGTAATTAATAACCAAATCGATGTCTTCAATATCAATGCCTCGGCTTAAAATATCGGTAGCTACTAATATTTTTAATTTCTTGTTTCTAAAATCTAGTAATACTTGTTCGCGTTCTTTTTGATCGAGATCTGAATGGATTTCTTCAATGGAAAACTTGGCGCGTTTTAATTCGTTACTCAATTGTTTTACGTTGGCTTTTTTAGAGCAAAACACCAACACACTTTGAAAATCTTTTAATCGCAACACATATTTTACCAATGGAATTTTTTGTGTTTCGTATACAATAAAAGCTTCTTGCACAATTTTTTCTGGTGGCTTAGAAATCGAAATATTTATTTCTAAGGGATCGAATAAAATTTTGCGCGCCATCTCACGCATTTTCATGGGCATGGTGGCAGAAAATAAAAGGTTCTGTCTTTTTTTAGGTAAGAACGAAATGATTTTCATAATATCATCATTAAAACCCATATCTAACATTCTATCTGCTTCGTCTAATATTAAATACTTTAAACCTTGCAATTTTACATAGCCCATGTTTAAATGCGCAATCATTCTTCCGGGTGTACAAATCACTACGTCTACCCCTGCCGATAATGCTTTCTTTTCAATAGCAAATGAATTGCCATCGCCACCGCCATACACTGCTATTGAACTCACAGAAGTGAAGTAGGATATACCTTCCATCGTTTGTGCAATTTGTACCGCTAGCTCTCTAGTAGGTACAATTATCATGGCATTAATTTGATGCGCATCGTGTGGTGTGGTAATTAATTTATTCATTAATGGCAACAAAAAGGCAGCCGTTTTTCCGGTTCCTGTTTGTGCAGAAACAATTAAATCTTTTCCTTCTAAAATGGGTTGCATTACTTGTTCTTGCACGGGCGTTGCAGTGGTATATCCCATTGCATCTATTCCTTCCATTAATCTATCATCGAGTCCAAAATCTGTAAAATTCAAAATAGTCGTTTGTTTTAATCAATAAATCTATTGTTGTAAAGATA
>JBAXPJ010000245.1:0-1578 GCA_037132335.1 Sediminibacterium sp.
GGTTTGAATATATTAATTGAACATTATTAATGTCTTTTATTATCTCATTAGTTAGTACGAGATCAATACTATCAATATTTTTCTTTAATTGTTCCATTGAAGTAGCGCCAATAATCGTTGAAGTTACAAATTTTTGTATGACACAGAATTGAATTGCCATTTGCACTAGATCAACGCCGTGCTTCTTTGCAACGTCATGGTAGGCTTTCACTGCCGGTTCAGTATTAGGAGTTCTGTATCTATCAAATCTACTGCCCCATAAAACCTCTCTAGTGCCAGCCGGTTTTTTTCCACCCAAATATTTCCCACTTAACCACCCTCCGCCTAAAGGAGAGTAAGCAAGTAATCCAATTTTTTCTCTAATAGAGATTTCTGAAAGTCCAACTTCATAACTTCTGTTAATAAGACTGTAGGCATTCTGAATTGTTATTGGTTTTGGAATGTTATGCTTTTCAGCAAGTCTTATATATTGGCCTGTACCCCAAGGAGTTTCATTAGACAGTCCATAGTACTTTATTTTTCCAGCTTTAATCAAAGAAGCCATTGTTTCCATGGTTTCAAGAATAGGAACTATATCTGCTGTTTCGGTGTGCTCATATTCAAGTCCGCTAAAAATATTTAAAGGTCTATCAGGCCAGTGTAGCTGATAAATATCAACGTGATCAGTTTGTAAATTTTTTAAACTATTATCAATTGCTATATTAATTTGTTTTTTATTAAGTCGAGTTTCTTTTTCACCAGGTCTAATCCAGTTCATTCCAGATCTACCCGTTACTTTATCTGCGATAATAATTTCATCTCTCTTCTTTGTTTTTTTTAACCAGTTACCTATAATTCTACTTGTTGCTCCAGAAGTTTCTTTAGTAGGAGGTATTGAATATAGTTCCGCAGTATCAAAAAAATTAATTCCTTTTGATACGGCATAATCCATTTGCTCAAAACCATCTTGCTCGGTGTTCTGCATGGAACCCCAGGTCATTGTGCCTAGACAAATCTGGCTGATGTTTAAATCAGTATTTGGTATTTTGTTAAATTTCATATTTTAGTATTTTTTAAAAAACACAATCAAATAGCCTTTTTTTAAGCTTCTTGAAATAAACATATTTTAACATTATGTATTAGGTCAAACAAACATATAGGGAAAAGACATGAACTTAAAATATGGTCAAACAAGAGCTACGACACGTGCGGATTCAGGTGCCATAGATCAGGGCCTAAGATCCTACATGTTAAAGGTCTACAATTACATGGCAACAGGTATTCTGGTGACAGGTTTTGTAGCGTTATTATTATTTAAATATTCTGTAACAACTAACGAAGTTGGAACCATTACTGGAACAACTCCACTAGGAAATGCGATTTATCATTCTGCATTAATGTGGGTGATCGCTTTTGCTCCATTGGGTATTGTAATGTGGATGAGCTTTGGACTTGCAAAAATGTCTGCATCAAAAGCACAAACATTATTCTGGGTGTTTGCAGCATTGATGGGCGCATCACTTTCTTCAATATTTATGGTTTATGTTGGCGCAAGTATTGCTCGTGTATTTTTTATCACAGCAGGAACTTTTGCTGCAA
>JBAXPJ010000246.1:0-1573 GCA_037132335.1 Sediminibacterium sp.
ATCTTGAAATAAATATTAATGCAGCGGAAATTGATCCTATGATTACTTATGGAACGAATCCTGGTATGGGTTTATCTGTAACAGCAAAGGTGCCTACAATTGAAAGCATTAGCGATCCTACAGAAAAACAAAACTTTGAAAAAGCTTTAGCCTATATGGGTTTAGAAGCGGGACAAAGTTTATTAGGTATGCCAGTTCAATATGTATTTATTGGATCATGTACGAATTCACGCATTGAAGATTTTAGATTGGTTGCAAGTATTATCAAAGGCAAACAAAAAAATGCTTCTGTGAAAACTTTAATTGTACCAGGTTCACAAGAAGTGGCTAAACAAATTAAAGCAGAAGGCTTAGATAAAATATTTACAGCAGCAGGTATTGAAATAAGACAGGCAGGATGTAGCGCTTGTTTAGGTATGAATGAGGATAAAATTCCTGCAGGTGAATATTGTATAAGTACGAGTAATAGAAACTTTGAAGGCCGTCAGGGAGCAGGAGCTAGAACTTTATTAGCAAGCCCATTAACAGCAGCAGCGGCACTTTTGACAGGAAAGATTACTGACATAAGAGAAATTTTAAATTAATAATACTAGTAGAGAAAATAATTATAGCATGCAATCATTACAAAAAATAACTAGCAGATTTATTCCACTACGCATTGAAAACGTAGACACGGATCAAATCATACCTGCACGTTTTTTGAAAGCCACTACGAAGGAAGGCTTTGGAAAAAATTTATTCCGTGATTGGAGATATGAAAACGATGATGAGTCTAAACCAAAAACCGATTTTGTTTTAAATCAAAAACAATTTAGTGGCGAGATATTAGTAGCTGCTAAAAATTTTGGATGTGGTTCTTCTCGCGAACACGCAGCATGGTCTATTCAAGACTATGGGTTTAAAGTAGTGGTGTCCAGCTTTTTCGCAGACATCTTTAAAAATAATGCTTTAAATAATGGG
Organism: Sediminibacterium sp.; assembly: GCA_037132335.1. GTDB lineage: Bacteria > Bacteroidota > Bacteroidia > Chitinophagales > Chitinophagaceae > Sediminibacterium. The sequence goes on from JBAXPJ010000246.1 coordinate 961, forward strand.
GTCTTGCCTGTAACGGTGTCAGATGCTTTTTTACAAGCCATCTTTGCGCAGTCAGCAGAATCTACATTAACCATTGATTTAGAAAAGCAAACCATTACCATTGATACAACTGGGGCTTCTGAAAGTTTTGAAATTAATGCGTATAAGAAAACTTGCATGTTAAATGGCTACGACGATATTGATTATTTATTAAGCATGAAAGAAGAGATAGAAAAGTTTGAATTAAACCATAACAAGTAATAGAAGAAAAAATATTAGTAGATAAATACTAAGAGATAAATCTTTATCAATATGAAAAAGAAAATTGCAGTCATCCTAGGAGATGGCATTGGTCCAGAAGTAACAGAGCAATCTATTAAGGTATTAAATATTATTGCTAAACAATTCAAGCATGAGTTTAGTTATGAGCATGCATTAATGGGTGCTATTGCCATTGATAAAACAGGCAACCCTTTACCAGATGAAACTATTAAAATTTGTTTAGCTAGCGATGCTATCTTATTTGGAGCCATTGGCGATCCTAAATATGATAACGACCCTACTGCTAAAGTGCGTCCCGAACAAGGCTTATTAAAACTTAGAAAAGAATTACAATTATTTGCCAATATTCGTC
>JBAXPJ010000247.1:0-1566 GCA_037132335.1 Sediminibacterium sp.
CCCTCATTTAAAAATGGAAGGCCAAATGCAATATGATGACCCCACATTATATCTAATTGCGTTCCGCTTTCATTAGTAAGTTGTTCAGTAATTTTTAATTGAGCAGAATTTTTCTCTAAGCTCAATGTTTTTTCAATTAACAAAGGCATTCTTAAAGGCCTTGTCCAAAATTTAACAGCTACTTCCTCTGCAGTATTTTTAACTATGGCATATTTCCAAGGAATTAAAGAAACCTCTCCATGCAAACCTAAAGAAGCGCCTCTATAATTAAAAGAAGGACTATTAGGAAGTATCTCCTGCCATCCGCCATAATAATAATCTTCAGACTGGTTATGCGTATCGCGCATTTGTGAAAATACTTGTGCAGGGTTTTGTATGCCTTTGTCTAATCTTAATAAAAAATCAAGGTCTAAGGGTTTGTATTTAAATTCAAAAATATCTGAACCGCGATCGGCTAAAATACCAATACGTAAAAAAGCATTTTCTAAATACACTACTTTCATACCTTTTAAACTCCAGTCATCACTGATGCTACAATCCTGATTTGATTTTTTAGTTTGCATTTATTATCATTTTACTTAGGTAGCCATGCTAAACAAACAGGCGATTCTATATTTTCCACTGTTTTATGAAAGCTAAGCGTTCCGTTGTATGAATTTACGTTAAATATACTTATTGTATCTGAATCTTGATGAGCTACTAATAGCCATTTACCTGTGGCATCTAAAGTAAAATCCCTAGGCGTGCTACCCTGCGTTGGGTAAGAAGCAATAAAGCCTAGGCTTTCAGCAATTGGGTCAAATGCAAATAAACGAACAGTATTATCTGATCTCATGGAAGTATAAATAAACTTACCGTCTGCCGATACTCGAATGGCGGCTGCGCCTAAGTCAGTGTCTATATTAACTGACTTTGTTTCTGTCTCATCGAAACTTCCCTTTATCTCATACTCCTTTTTTTCAGCACTATGTTTTATAATAGTTACCGACCCTGTAAGTTCATTAATAATAAAACCATAAGAATAGTTTTCATCAAAACAAATATGACGAGGCCCAGATCCTGGAGGTAAAGAAATAATTTGCTGCTCCACAACATCAAATCCAAAATTATTTTCAGTTTTAATATTAGTCTTATGGTCTATAGTTTTTTGAACGCTATATACTTTAACTTGATCAAGCCCTAAATCGCAGACCAATAATTTATTCGACTGTATATCAAAAAAAGCGCAATGCGCATGAGCTTGAGTTTGTCTACTTGGATGTTGGCTAGAGCCCTTATGAGAAATATTAATTGGTTCGATATTATTTATAGTATTATCTATTTTTTCAACGTTAATAGTATGTATAACCAAATTACCTGTTTCATAACAAGCAGTTGCAGTATAGCTTTCGCCATCTTTGTTTTTAAAATAATGTATATGACATGGGCAGCCACCTTCAATAGTTTTAGTATTTATTAAATTAAGTAAATAATTGTCATTAATGCTATAAGTATGTATTACTGGTTTTTTAGAAGCAAGAATTTCTGAAACTGAAAATAAATACTTAGAGGATGTAGTTCCCTGTT
>JBAXPJ010000248.1:0-1556 GCA_037132335.1 Sediminibacterium sp.
CCCTTAATACAAGTTATTGACCGCCCTATCTTGCCTTTAGAAAAAGAAAAAGTGGGTAAATTAAAGTCACTTATACTAGGTGGTTTTTTAGCAGGTTTTTTAACTGTATTGTATTTAGTATTTTCAAACTTATATAAAAAATTAATCGCTTAGTTGAATGACTTTATAAATTATTAAATCTTAATCTATTTAATACAATCCCCCCGTTGTATGCATCAAATAAAAACAAATACTATGTTTAAAAATTTTAGTATTGTACCAAAATTTTTCATTCTTTTATTAGACTTGGGGGCCTCACTTCTTGCTTTATTCATTTCCATTCTAATACAGTACAATGTTTCGGTTAAATTAATTAACTGGAACAATATATTAAATGCAATGATATTGATTACACTCATCAATTCATTGGTATTTATTCTTACCAAATCTTACACAGGTATTGTTAGGTATACCGGTGTTCAAGATGCATTAAGAATCCTCTTAGCCATTTCTGGCTCCTCTTTTCTCATTTTAGTTATTAATACTTTAGCCTTGGGTTATGGAAGTATTCTTTCCTTAACTACTTTAGTCATTGTACTTTATACCATTTTCTGTTTTCTTTTTTTAATTAGTTATCGCGTTTTAGTAAGGTATTTATTTGCCTATGCTAAAAATTATAAGATGCAGAAAAAGACAGTAGTTATTTTTGGTGCTGCAGATACCGGGGTGGCTACCCAAAGAGTATTGGAAAATGATGGCCAATCTAATATTCAAGTATTGGCTTTTATAGATGATGACAAGAAAAAAGGCAGTAAGAATTTAAATGGTGCACCTATTATTACCTTTAATGCATTTAAAGAATTAATTGCCCTTCAACCAGTGGATGAATTAATTATTGCCAGCTATTCTATCCCAACAAAAAGAAAAAATGAGTTGGTGGATTTTTGTTTGGACCATGATATTAAAGTTTTAAGTGTTCCTCCTTATGCTAAATGGGCCGAGGGTAAATTTACCAGCAGACAATTACAGTCTATCAAAATTGAAGATTTATTAGAGCGTGACCCCATTGTCATCAACAACAATCAAATACGTGCACAAATCAAGGGCAAACGTGTTCTTGTTACAGGTGCAGCAGGTTCTATCGGAAGTGAAATTGTACGTCAACTCATTCCTTATGCACCCGAGATGATTATTATGTGCGACCAGGCCGAAACGCCTTTACACAATATTGAATTAGAATTACAGGAGCGTGGCACACGCATTAACTGCATTTCTTTTTTAGCGGATATTACCAATGAAAAAAGAATTGATGGCTTGTTTGACACCTTCAAGCCCCATTATGTTTACCATGCAGCAGCTTATAAGCATGTACCCATGATGGAATTGTGCCCTACCGAAGCTGTGAGAAACAATGTGATTGGCACCAAAATTATTGCCGATTTAGCGGTTAAATACCATGCCGAAAGGTTTGTGATGATTAGCACCGATAAAGCAGTGAACCCTACTAATGTAATGGGCGCAAGTAAACGCATGGCCGAAATTTATGTACAAGGTTTATCTAACGAAAAAAATATTGC
>JBAXPJ010000249.1:0-1550 GCA_037132335.1 Sediminibacterium sp.
CACATTACAAATCAACGCCTTCATTTTCTTGAAAAATCTTCATAACCCTGAGGTCCCGGGTTCAAATCCCGGTCTCGCTACATGAAAATCAAGGACTTACGTTAAATCGTGGGTCCTTTGTTGTTTTTTGCGTGAGGTTCAAAAAAAAGAGACCTCTATTACTAGAGGTCTCAGTTGTATTTTTCCAAACTTAAAACTATTTCATCAATTCAGCAATACCTGAATTATCATACCTTAAATGTTCTGCCATCATTTTGCCATCTTTTATATTATTAAGTACATTGAATCTAACAACAATGCTTTTACCCCCTCTAGTAAGCGTATAGTTTTGGTATGAAATTACATAACTGGTTTTCCCGCTAGCCTTTGGAGTTAGATATATAGTCTCCCAAATAGCACCAATTTTATTTAGCTTCCAAACAATTCCTTTATCGTGCATTGCTTGAAGACCTGCAATGTTTTGGGTTAAAGTTGCAGAATCGTTATTCTCGTAAAATTTAGCGTCACTGGTATAACAACTTTTATAAGTAGTTGTATCGTTATTTACTAATGCATTAGCTGCTTTTCTAACTAAATCTGTATTAGCTGAACTATCGATGGTATATCCAGTAGCATTAGATGGAACATTATGACCATTTGATTTTGTATCACAAGACATCAATGATATTGTTGTAATGACTAATAAAGCGATTTTTTTCATATTTTTACTTTTTTGATTTTTTATTTGCTTGATAATGCATTATTCTTTGTCAACATATGTTTATCCACCCTTGTTTGCCAACTAGATAATATAACCTCATCTTTTTCATATGAGCCTTTGCCATAAACTTGGTCATAGGCAGTTGCAAAATCAGCTGATGTATCATCTAAATCCTTCCATCCATTAGGTAGTGCTCTAGATACAATTAATCTATAAGTACCTGTTGTAGTAGTGAAGCACTTTATTTTCCAACCTAACTTATCAAAAACCTTAGGAAACTTTTTTCTTACATCTGAAAATGCTTTACTGCTTCCTATTCCCTTAATCTCATATACCGTATTCATGAATTTATCAGACTTTCCATCAAAAGAATTATTTGAATATTCAGCTCTGTAAACCATTACGTCCTGTGCTACACTTTCTATAAAAGGGGCTACATTTTTTTCAAAATCAAACCAAAAACCATTTACAGGGGTAGAAGCAACATCTCTATCTGTAAAACTTTTCCCTACATTACTTAATGTCAATATCTCACCAGCGTGCAAACCACCCTCAATATCAAAAGTGACAATAGTGTTCTTGCCACTAGCTGGCAAATATTTATTAATCCAAGTTTCGTCTGCTGCATAAAACTGACTTCCTTGTCCAATTTTAATTTTAATTAGAATACTGTTTAGTGTTTTTTCTTGAGCAAATGTGCTTAATGCTACAATTAAGAATAAAAACGTTAAGATTTTTTTCATACATGTTGATTTAGAAATAGGGTATAGCCCATTTCAATGATTAAATAAGATTCTAAGGAATGATAGTGATTACAAGAATTGTAAATAGAGCTATTGCGTTAGAATTA
>JBAXPJ010000250.1:0-1543 GCA_037132335.1 Sediminibacterium sp.
TAGAAATACAAAATTATATCTTAATAGATCATCTAAGTATTGATCTATCCAACCAGCTCTCTGTAATAACAGGAGAGACGGGTGCAGGTAAAAGTATAATTATGGGTGCCCTGGGTTTGATATTAGGTGACCGCGCCGATAGCAGCGTTTGCAGGGACGCTACTAAGAAATGTTTTATTGAAGGAATTTTTAAGTTAGCTAATCCAAAAAATCATCAATCATTTTTTGAAGAAAATGAAATTGAATTCAATGATGAACTTATTATTAGAAGAGAAATTAATGCACAAGGAAAATCGAGGGCCTTTATAAACGATACACCTGTTACACTTACTATTTTAAAAGATTTAACTAGCAAATTAGTAGACCTACACCAACAGTTCGATACCATGGCCCTAGGCGATACCGATTTTCAGCTCACCGTCATTGATGCATTGGCTTCTACGCAAAAAGAATTAGCCGACTACCAAGCATCTTATTCCAATTGGAAAGAAAATGAAAAAAAATTACAAAGTCTTATAACTCAAAAAGAAGATTTTGAAAAAACAGAAAGCTATAAGCAACATTTGCACGAAGAATTAGCAGGTTTACAATTACAAGAAAATGAATTAGAAAATTTAGACCAAGAATTAAAGTTTTTAGAAAATGCTGTGGGTATAAAATCACAATTAGCAGCTTCTATTCAAATATTAGATCATTCCGATAACCCCATTGTGCAACAACTAAAACAAATGGGGCATAATTTAGAAAGTATTGTGAAATGGCAACCCGAATTTGCTAGTTTAGTGGCTAGATTAAAAGCTGCACAAATTGAAATTGCCGATATTGCCAGCGACCTAAGTACTTGGCAAGATAAAATAGACTTTGACGATAAAAAAATTGCTACCATTCAAGAACGCCTTTCACTTGGTTATAATTTATTGAAAAAACATAAAGTACAAACTACTGCAGAGCTATTAAGTATTGCAGCACAGTTAGAAAAAGATTTAACTGAGGTACTGAACTTGAATGATCAAATTACTGCGCTTACTACATTAGTTAAAAAATTAGAAAAAGATGTGATTGCAGTAGCGGCTGGGTTAACTTCTAAGAGAGAAAAACAAATTACCCCACTTACTAATAATGTAAATAAATTATTACATCAAGTGGGCATGCCTAACGCTAAAATAAAGGTAACCATTGACGAAGTGCCTTATCATTTATTTGGAAAAGATAAAGTAGATATTTTATTTGATGCTAATAATACACAGAAATTCGAGCCTATTAAAAAAGTGGCAAGTGGTGGTGAATTGAGTAGACTTATGCTTTGTATAAAATCGTTGGTGGCAAAATCGGTGGACCTACCTACCATGATTTTTGATGAAATTGATACGGGTATTTCAGGAGAGCCTGCTAAACAAGTGGGACTACTTTTACAAAACCTAGGACAGGCTAGACAGGTTTTATGCATTACCCATCAACCACAAATTGCGGCTAAGGGCAATGCGCACCTATATGTTTATAAAGAACAAAAAGGAAGCACTACGCATACTTACTTAAAAACTTT
>JBAXPJ010000251.1:0-1539 GCA_037132335.1 Sediminibacterium sp.
ACGTTAGTGAATTTATCTCTACTTTAGTTTTATTAAGTGTGATTTATTTTGGAGGAAAACGTGACAAAAAACAAATCCCAATGCTAGTTGCACTCACTGTAACCTGTGGTTACTGGTTTACTTCTTCTACTTTCTTTGCAAATCCAGTGGTAACCATTGCTAGAAGTTTCACTGATACGTTCGTTGGAATTCAAAGCGCGGATGTTATGCCTTTTATTATTGCGCAATTCCTAGCAGCTCTTGTTTTTATTCTAACGATAAGAATAAAATAAGCCCTTCTTATTAAGACAAATCAATATAATTGAGCATAAGATGAAAAGAATATTTCTTCTTGTTTTGACATTTAGTTTAGTTTTTTGTGCAGAGCTATTTTTAGTATCTTCAGCGAAATCTGTTGAATGTTTAAATGATAAAGTAACTCGTGTTACTGGAAAAGATGAGTGTTTAGCTATTCACACCTTTAAAAAAAATCCTGAAACAAAAATAAAAAATTTAGTAATTTTTATGCATGGCGACCAAAGTGATAATGGTCCTGTTGTTGGCATGATTAGAAATGCGGAAGAAGTAGAGGTGCCTACTGGAACTGTTAAAGTTGCAATCTTGCGACCTGGCTACTTTGATAAACAAAATAATAAATCTACGGGAAGTGATTGTGGAAGACGTGATTGTTACACAACAATAAGCTTGGATGAGATGACTGCTGCAGTACAATCTCTTAAAAATTATTATAAACCTACTAAAACTATTCTTATTGGACATTCGGGTGGAGCAGCAACTAGCGGCATAATGATCGGACGTACCCCTGGCATTGCAGAAGGCGCAATATTACTTGCGTGCCCTTGCAATATTAGTAGGTGGAGATTTATGAGGGGCTCGTCGTTCGGTTATCAATCGTTGTCTCCAAGTGATTTTATTAAAAATATTCCAAAAACAACTAAAGTATTTGCAATAACAGGAAGTAATGACAACAATACTGCTGACGTGCTTGCGGTAGATTATATTAAATCATTAACGGATATTAATATTAATGCTCAATACAAAATTATTGCTGGTTTAGATCATAATGGAGTGAATGCAGTTTCTGTTATTTCTGAACCATTAAATGAATTACTAAAATAAATTAATTTCTAATGAAAAAAATATTTATATTTGTTTTAACGTTTAGCTTTATTCTTTGTGGGGAAAGTTTTGCAGTTAAAAAAGCAAAACAAATCACTGCAACGTCTTGGTTAGTTGCAGATGGTAACGGTAAAATTATAAAGTCCGTTAATCACGATGAAGTGCACAGTATTGCAAGTATTACAAAGTTAATGACTGCAATGGTTGTGCTTGATGCAAATCAAAACTTAGATGAAAAAATTGGCAAATTCACAAGACGCCAACATTTGCAACTTGCTTTAATCAAATCCAATAACCGCTCTGCTGACATTTTGTGTGAAAATTATCCAGGTGGAACTGAAGCTTGTGTTGCAGCGATGAATTTTAAAGCAAAAAAATTAAGGATGATGGATACTCAATTTGTTGATGCGAGCGGCTTAA
>JBAXPJ010000252.1:0-1523 GCA_037132335.1 Sediminibacterium sp.
GAAGAAATTTAAACGTTAATTTTTTAGTGTTCAATAACCAAATTTATGGTTTAACAAAAGGTCAATATTCTCCAACTTCTGAAGTAAATAAAATTACCAAGAGTTCTCCTCAAGGAAGTATTGATCATCCATTTAATCCTGCTGCATTGGCTTTAGGTGCCGATGCAACTTTCGTAGGACGTACTATGGATCGCGATCCTAAGCATATGCAAACAATGATTGCGCGTGCTGAACAACATCAAGGAACTTCATTCTTAGAGATATATCAAAACTGTAACATTTTTAACGATGGCGCTTTTGAAATTTTCACTGAAAAATCGACTAAGCAAGTACATGGTTTATATGTTGAACAAGGAAAGCCATTGACTTTTGGTGCAAATGCTGAAATGGGTATTCGTTTTGATGGTATCCGTCCTGAAGTTGTTGAGATTGGTACTAAGTACAGTGCAGATGATATGTGGATTCACGATGAAAAAGATTTTTACAAAGCACAAATATTAACGCGCTTATTTGATAACCCTTCTGAAGTGGGTGCTGTTTTCCCAAGACCATTTGGTGTATTCTATACCAATGACCGTCCTTGCTATGAGCAAATGATGAGCTTACAAATTGAAGAGGCTTTAGCAAAAGGCGCAGGAGATTTAGATAAGTTAATTCGTGGTAAAGAGACTTGGGAGATTAAATAAGCCTGTCTTTATTACTTAGATCATATTTAAATAAGCCTTCAAAAGAGGCTTATTTTTTTGAGTATACTTGATAAGACTAAGCTTATAAATTGATGCTTATAAATCAATGTAGTTTCTTTTAAGGGCAGTCATGACCATTGCGGTGCGCTGCTTTACTTGAAGTTTTCTAAACACTCTATCTCTATAGCCATAAATAGTATTCACGCTTTTTTGAAGGGCCTGGGCTACTTGCTCGTAGCTTAAATCCTTGCTACACTCTTGAATAAAGCGTATTTCATTTTTTGTTAAGGGCCTTCTATTATAATTTAATTCCCGAATGGTAATCTCTTTTAAAATATTACTGGTAATTATTTTAGATTTATCGGCCGATAAATGAAAGCGCGTTTTATTTCTGACACAATGTTTTAAATCTATTAAAGGTTCGTCGGTAAAAAACATACCCTGCAAGCCGTTTTTCATTAAAAAGCAAATAGACTTTATAAACTTAGCATCGGATTTTAATAATATAAATGGGTGTTTCCCCTTTGCCTTTATAGCTTTTATAACAGTGAGAAGTTCTATATAATTATAGCTATCTGCTATAATACATAAGTCGGGCATGCGTTTATCTTCCTTTAAAAATATACAAAACGCTTGAATATCGCCTGTGCTGAAAATAACTTTACATTCATCTTGTTTTTCAACTGCAAGTTGAAAGGATTGTCTTGTTATAATTTTTTCTTCGAGATATACTATACTAAACATGGCCTTGTTTTATACAAATTAATATAAAATTGATTGGAATAAAAATGGGTAAATTTGTAGTATACACTTTATGCTAATTAGAATACATCCCGA